>NZ_JBSGJR010000207.1:0-10494 GCF_053605645.1 Micromonospora sp. NPDC003776 | reverse complement strand
CCGGCACCACGGTGCTGACGCCGTACTTCTTCGACCTGCTGCACCTCGACGGCGCCGATCTGATCGACCTGCCCGGGCGGGAGCGGTGGGCGGCGCTGGCCGGCGCGGTCGACCCGACGCTGCTGGTCGGCCGGGTGGAGGTGAGCGACGCGGAGCAGGCCGGCGCGGCGTTCGCCGCGGCAGTCGACGCCGGTCAGGAGGGGGTGGTGGTCAAGGACCCGGCCGCCCCCTACGACGCCGGGCGGCGCGGCTCGGCCTGGGTCAAGGTCAAGCCCCGGCACACCCTGGACCTGGTGGTGCTGGCGGTGGAGTGGGGCAGCGGCCGGCGGCAGGGCTGGCTGTCCAACCTGCATCTGGGCGCTCGGGATCCGCGTACGGGTGGCTTCGTGATGCTCGGCAAGACGTTCAAGGGGCTGACCGACGAGCTGCTCCGCTGGCAGACCGAGCGGTTCCTCGGCCTGGCTGTGGAGAAGGGCGACTGGGTGGTCCGGGTCCGCCCGGAGCAGGTGGTCGAGATCGCCTTCGACGGGGTGCAGACGAGCAGCCGCTATCCGGGCGGCATGGCGCTGCGGTTCGCCCGGGTGGTGCGCTACCGCGACGACAAGACCGCCGCCGAGGCCGACACGATCGACGCCGTCCGGGCCATCCACGAGGGCCGGGTCACCGGCTGAGGCGGGCGGCGGCGGCTGGTCAGGCGGAGGTCGGGGCGGCGGGCTCGGCGGCCCGGTCGACCCGCGTACGGGGCTGGTCGAGGCCGGCCATCCGGCGCGCCTCGCGGCGGGCCACCCAGCCGTAGCCGAACAGGCTCATGCCGGCGAAGAGCCACCACTGCACGACGTAGCCGAAGTTCTGCCAGTTGTTGGTGTGCCCGATCGGGACCGCCTGGAACGCCGGGTCGGCGGCCGGCGTCTGCTGATCGAGCAGCACGTAGCCGCCGGCCACCGGGTAGGGGAGCTGCCTGGCGATCCGGGGGATGCTGATCCGCCGGGTCTCCAGCTTGCCGTCGCGCCGGTCCACCGTGCCGCCACCGCTCTCGCTGGACACCACCCGGCCGGTGACCGTGACGTCGCCGCCCGGCGCGGCCGGGACCTGCGGCTGGGTGGTGGCGCTGCCGCCCGGGGCGGGCGGGATCCAGCCGCGGTCCACCAGCACGGCGCTGCCGTCGGCGAGGATCAGCGGGGTGAGCACCTCGAAGCCGACCTCGTTGTCGACGGTACGGCCGCGGACCAGCACCACGTTCGCGGTGTCGTACCGGCCGGTGGCGGTCACCTTGGTCCAGGTCAGCCGCTGGGCCGGGGCCGGGCCGGTGCTGCCGGGGCCGCCGCTCGGGGCGGGCAGGGCGTCCCGCAGCGGCCCGGGGGCCATGGTCGAGCCGGCGTCGATCCGCTCGTTGATCTCGGTACGGCCCCGGTAGCGGTCCAGCTGCCAGTTGCCGAGGAAAACCATCACCGCGGCGGCGACCAGGGTCAGCGCGAGATAGCCCAGCCAGCGCGGGGTCAGCAGGAACCGGTACACGATTGCCAAGGCTACCCGTGTGAGCGGCGCCACCGGCCCGCACCGGGCCACAAGCCGGCCGGAACGGCGGCTGTCCCGAACGGGAGGGCCGCCCGAGCCGACCAGCGGCGGCCGTCGCGCGTCGGCGTGGGCGGGTATGGTCACGCGGGCGGAAACCACCCCAGTCCAGGAGTCGATGATGACCCTCGTGCCGCGCGTCGTGCTCAGCGCGCCCTCCTCGGGGCACGGCACCGGTGCCCTCGCCCTCGGGCTGCTCGCGGCCCTCGCCGACCGGGGGCTGGACGTGGCCGGCGCCAAGATCGGGCCGGACCAGGTGGACGCGGCTTACCTGGGGCTGGCCGGCGGCCGCCCGGGGCGGAACCTGGACCCGCGGCTGGTCGGCCCGGAGCGGATCGCCCCGCTCTTCGCGCACGGCGCGGCCGGCGCCGAGTTCGCCCTGGTGCAGGGCACCATGGGTCTCTACGACTCGGTCGCCGGTCGCCCGGAGACCGAGTCCACCGCCGCCGTGGCCACCACGCTGCGCAGCCCGGTGGTGCTGGTGGTGGACGTGGCGGCGATGGGTCAGTCGGTGGCCGCCCTGGTGCACGGCTTCCGGGCGTACGACGAGCAGCTCTGGCTGGGCGGGGTGATCCTCAACCGGGTGGCGTCGCCCCGGCACGAGGCGATGCTGCGGGAGGCGCTCGACGACGTCGGGGTGCCGGTCTACGGCGCGCTGCGCCGGCACGAGCTGCCCCCGGTGCTGCCCGCCCGCCGGCACGGGATGGTCCCGGTGGTCCAGCGGGACGGCGAGGCGCTGCGCGCGGTGCGCCGCCTCGGCGAGGCGGTGGCCGCCACCGTCGACCTGGACCGGCTGCTGGGCCTGGCCCGCTCCGCGCCGGAGCTGGCGGTCGAGCCGTGGTCACCGGACCCGGCCGCCGCCTCGCCGGCCGGGGAGCGGCCGGTGGTCGCGCTGGCCGGCGGCCCGGGCGGCAGCTACAGCCATCCGGAGACCGGGGAGCTGCTGCGCGCCGCCGGGGCCGAGGTGGTTACCGTCGACCCGCTGCGCGACGAGGCGCTGCCCGCCGGGACCCGGGCGCTGGTCGTCGGCGGCGGGCTGCCCGAGGCGTACGCGGAGCGGCTCTCCGCCAACCGCCGGCTCTGCATCGCGGTGGCCGAGCTGGCCCGTACCGGGCGGCCGGTGATCGCCGAGGGGGCCGGCCTGCTCTGGCTGGCCCGGGAGCTGGACGGGCTGCCGATGTGCGGGGTGCTCGACGCGATCGGCGCGAGCCGGGAGGGCCTGGTGGTCGGCTACCGGGAGGCGACCGCCGCGAGCGACAGCGTGGTGGCCCCGGCGGGCACCACGGTGATCGGGCACAAGCAGCACGCCGCGGTGCTCACCCCCCGGGCCGGCGAGCGGGCGGCGTGGAGCTGGGCGGGGGGCGCCCCGGAGGGCTTCGTCTGGCGGGGTGTGCACGCCTCGCAGCTCGTTCCGCACTGGGCCGCGTACCCGGAGGTCGCCGCCCGGCTGGTCGCGGCGGCCGGCGCCCCCGCGGAGGCCCCGGCGTGATCGGGCAGGTGGCCGTCCGCCGCTTCCCGGCGCTGACCGTCTCCACCCCGCGCACCGAGGTACGCCCGCTGGGGCGGGCGGACGCCGAGGCGGTGGACGAGGTGTTCGCCGACCGGCAGACCCAGCGCTGGCTGCCGCTGGCCGACGCGTCCGGGCAGATCGACGGGCGGGCCTGGTGCACCGAGCTGGCCCGGCAGCGCCGGGACAGCGGGGACGGCGACCACTACGGGCTGGTCCGCCGGGAGGACCAGCGGCTGGTCGGCTGCCTCTGGACCCGGCGCACCGACTGGGGGGCCCGGCTGACCGAGGTCTCATACGCGCTCGCCCCGCACGCCCGCGGGTTCGGCCTGGCCGCCGAGGCGGTGGACGGGGTGGCCATCGCGCTCATCCTGGAGCACGGGTTCCAGCGGGTCGAGCTGCGGGTCGCGCCCGGGAACGTGGCCTCCCGCCGGGTGGCGGAGAAGGCGGGCTTCAGCTACGAGGGCCTGCTGCGCAACGCCGGCTTCGTCCGGGGGGCCCGGGTCGACCTCGAACTCTGGTCCTTCGTCGCCGCCGACCTCCGCTGACCCCCACCCGCGCCCCCGACCAGGAAAAGTTGATCAAGAGGTTTGCGTCGGAAATCGGGCGACTCCGCGCGCAAACCTCTTGATCAACTAGCCCGGGCGCACCCCCGGGCGGTCCAGGGTGGGACGGTCAGCCGACGATCTGGTCGGACGGTGGGGTGAACTGGCGGACCGGCTGTCCCTTGAGGGCGTCGCGCAGGGTCGTCGCCACCGCGTCGACGGGAACCTCGGACAACCCGTCACCCACCGCGTTGAACGGGTTGTCCGGGTCGGCGATGAAGCTCGCCGCGGCCAGTTCCGGGGTGTAGCCGACGAACCAGGCCGACCGCGTGCTGTCCGTGGTACCGGTCTTGCCGGCGACCGGGCGGCCGACCGTGCCGCGGACGCTGTCGGCGGTCGACCAGCCGCCGCAGCCACCCTTGGCCGGGCTGTCGCCGGTCGGGCAGCGGGCCGCGTCGGTGGCCGCCCGGGCCGCGTCGGCGCTGACCACCTGGCGGCAGCGCGGCTTGGCGACCTCCCGCTCCACCCCGCCGGCGGTCGTGTACATGGCCGGCGTGCCGTCCCGGTTCATGATCGAATTGACCGGGATCGCCTCGCAGTACCGCCCGTCGGCGGCGACCGCCGCGTACGCGTTCGCCATCTCCAGCGGAGTGGCGTCGGAGACGCCCAGGGTGAACGCGCCCCACTTGTTCGCCTTGTCCGGCGCGGCGTGCTCGCGGTCCACGTCGGTACGCCAGCGCAGCCCGAGCTGCTCGGCCAGGCGTACGCCCTTCTCCGCGCCGATCTTCTCCTCCAGCTGTACGAAGAAGGTGTTCACCGACTTGCCGAAGCCGGACCACATGGTCTGCACGCCCGTCATCGCGCCGCTGGCGTTGACCGGGGCCCACCCGTCGTAGACGCTCGACTGGTACTTGAACGGCGAGTTGATGGTGTCGGAGAGCTTCGTCCCGGAGTTAAGCGCGGCGAGCATCGTGAACATCTTGAACGTCGATCCGGCCTGGTAGCCGGGGAGCGTGCCCCCGCCGAGCAGCGGCGCTACCGTGTTCGGATAGTTCGCCTTGACCTTCGGGCCGGCCTCCGGGTTGGAGCTGTTCGGGTTCTCGCTCAGGTCCAGCGAGTAGGTCCGGTTCACCGCCATCGCCTTGATCCGTCCGGTGCCAGGTTCGGCCACCACGACGCCGTTGGCGTACGGGCTGCCCGTGGCGTCCTTGGCGCCCACGTTCTTCTCCGCCGCCGCCTGGATCTTCGGGTCGAGGGCGAGCACGATCCGGTAGCCGCCCCGGCGCAGCTTGTCCATCCGTTCCAGCCGGTTGGTCCCGAAGGCGGGCTGGGTGCTCCACCAGTTCTTCAGGTAGTCGCAGTAGAAGCCCCAGGTCGGCCGGTACTTCGGGTCCATCGCGGCGCAGTCGTTCGGTGGGTCGGTCAGCTTGAGCTTGATCGGTTCCGCCTTGGCCTGGGCGACGGCGTCCGGCGACAGGTAACCGAGGCGGGCCATGTTGTCGAGCACGTAGTTGCGCCGGCCGGTGGCGTCCTTCTGGTCGGAGGTGATCGGGTCGTACTCCGACGGGGACTTGACCAGGCCGGCGAGGGTGGCCGCCTCGACCGGGCTGAGGGTGGCCGGGGTCTTGGAGAAGAAGATCTGCGAGGCGGCGTAGATCCCGTACGCCCGGTGGCCGAAGTAGGCCGAGTTCAGGTAGCGCTCCAGGATCTGTTCCTTGCTGAGGTGCTTCTCGATCTCCAGCGCCATGCGCATCTCCTTGACCTTGCGCAGGCTGGTCTGCTGGGTGGCCTCCTGGACCTCCTTCGGCGTCTTGGCGCTGTCCCGCAGGGCCATCCGGACGTACTGCATGGTCAGCGTCGAGGCGCCCTGGGAGACGCCGCCGGAGCGGGCGTTGGAGACGAAGGCGCGGGCCACGCCCTTCGGGTCGACGCCGTGGTGCTGGTAGAAGCGGTTGTCCTCGGCGGCGACGATCGCCTGCTGGACGTTGGGCGAGATGTCCTCGATCTTGGTGTACTGCCGGTACTCCTCGTAGAACATCGTCAGCACCGTCCTGCCGTCCGGCGCGTAGAGGTACGAGGTCTCGGCGGGTAGCGCGGTCTTCAGGATGTCCGTCTTCTGCTCCACGGCGTGCGCGGTCGCCTTGGCGCCGATGCCAGTGAGGGCGGCGAGCGGGTACGCCGCGGCGGCGACCACGATGCCGGCGATCAGCCCGGCGCGGAGGAGAGGGATGGCACGACCGGCGGAGGCAAGGGGTCGGTTGCTCACGAGGTCAAGCTATGACATTTCCGATTCGGAAATGAGAAGAATTCATAAACGGGCGACCGGGTGGGAGTGGTGACGCGGCCCACGCCGGCATCCGCTGTCCCGGGCGGCGGCTTCCCGGCAGGATCGCGGACATGCGTGCTCAGCTCACCGGCGTCGCGCCGGCCCCCGCGCTGCGACCTGGAGCCGTCGAGCCCGACCTCGGGCACCACGGGGACGTCGAAGCCACCCCGGGCCTGGTGGACCTGGCGGTCAACGTCCGCCGCGCCCCGATGCCCGACTGGCTGGCCGATCCGCTGGTCGCCGCCCTCGGCCGGCTCGCCGCGTACCCGGACCCCGGGCCGGCCCGGGCCGCCGTCGCTCACCGGCACGGGCGACCCCCGGAGGAGGTACTCCTCACCGCCGGCGCCGCCGAGGGCTTCGTGCTGCTCGCCCGGGCGCTGCGGGACGCCCGCAGGCCGGTGGTGGTGCACCCGCAGTTCACCGAGCCGGAGGCCGCCCTGCGCGCCGCCGGCCACCAGGTCGAGCGGGTGCTGCTCGACCCGGCCGAGGAGTTCCGGCTCGACCCGGCCCGGGTGCCGGCCGACGCCGACCTGGTGATGATCGGCAACCCCACCAACCCCACCTCGGTGCTGCACCCCGCCGCGGCGCTCGCCGCGCTGGCCCGCCCCGGCCGGGTGCTGGTGGTCGACGAGGCGTTCGCCGACACCACGCTCGCCCCGGGCGTCGACGGCGAGCCCGAGTCCCTCGCCGGCCGCCGCGACCTGCCCGGCCTCGCGGTGGTCCGCAGCCTCACCAAGACCTGGGGACTGGCCGGGCTGCGGGTCGGCTACCTGCTCGGTGACGCCGCCCTGCTCGCCCGCTGCGCCGAGGCCCAGCCGCTCTGGGCGGTCTCCACCCCGGCGCTCGCCGCGGCGACCGCCTGCGCCGCCCCGGCCGCGGTGGCGGCCGAGCGCGCCATCGCCGCCGGGCTCGCCGCCGACCGCGAGCATCTGGTGGCCCGCCTCGCCGGCCTGCCCGGAGTACGCGTCGTCGGCCGCCCGGCCAGCGCCTTCGTCCTCGTCCACCTGCCCGGTGCGGCGGCGGTGCGCGAGCGGCTGCGCGAGCGCGGCTGGGCGGTACGCCGGGGCGACACCTTCCCCGGGCTGGGCCCGGACTGGCTGCGGATCGCGGTGCGCGATCCGGCGACGACCGACGCGTTCACCGACGTGCTGGCGGAGATCCTGGAGGCATGATGTTGGAGTCCACCGTCGCGGCGATCCGTCCGCTCGACGAGGCCGCCATGGCGGCCGCCCGCGAACTGCAGGGCCGGCTGACCAAGCCCGCGGGCTCGCTGGGCGCCCTGGAGCCGCTCTCGATCCGCCTCGCCGGGCTGGCCGGGAGTTGCCCGCCGCCGTTGCCCGAGCCGGCCGCGGTGGCGATCTTCGCGGGCGACCATGGGGTGCACGCCCAGGGCGTCACCCCGTGGCCGCAGGAGGTCACCGCACAGATGATCGGCAACTTCCTGGCCGGCGGCGCCGTGGTCAACGCGTTCGCCCGGCAGGCCGGCGCCTCGGTCACCGTGGTGGACGTCGGCGTGGCCACCCCGCTGCCGGCGGACGGGGGCGGCGACGCGACCGGTCCCCGGCTGGTAGCGGCGAACGTGCGGGCCGGCACCCGGGACCTGACCGTCACCGCGGCGCTCACCCGCGACGAGGCGCGCGCGGCCGTGGAGACCGGCATCCGGGTGGCCGGGGACCTGGTCGACGCCGGCGCTCGGATCCTGCTCACCGGGGACATGGGGATCGGCAACACCACCCCGGCCGCCGCGCTGATCGCCGCGTTCACCGGCGTCGACCCGGCCGGCGCGACCGGGCGCGGCACCGGGGTGGACGACGAGACGTACGCCCGGAAGGTCGGCGTGGTGCGGGCGGCGCTGGACCGGCACGCCCCCGATCCGGCCGACCCGCTGGGTGTGCTCGCCGCCGTCGGCGGGCTGGAGCACGCCGCGCTGTGCGGGCTGATCCTGGGTGCCGCCGCGCGCCGGGTGCCGGTGCTGCTGGACGGAGTGATCGCGGTCAGCGCCGCGCTCGCCGCCGCCGCGTACGCCCCGGACGCGGTCGGGGCGATGGTCGCCGGGCACCGCTCGGCGGAACCGGGCGCCACGGCGGCGCTGCGGCACCTCGGCCTGGACCCGCTGATCGACCTCGGGCTGCGCCTCGGCGAGGGCACCGGCGCGCTGCTCGCGCTCCCGGTGGTCACCGGCGCGGTCCGGGTGCTGCACGAGGTGGCCACCTTCGACTCGGCGGGAGTGGCCGAGAAGTGAGCGCCAATCCGTACCCGCTCGGGCTGCGGCTGGCCGGCCGGCGGGTGGTCGTGGTGGGCGGGGGAGCGGTGGCCACCCGGCGGGTGCCGGCGCTGCTCGATGCCGGCGCGGACGTGCTGCTGGTGTCGCCGGAGCTGACCCCGGCGCTGCGCGCCCACGTCGACGCCGGTCGGCTGCACTGGGAGCCCCGCCGGTTCGCCCCCGGCGACCTGGACGGGGCCTGGCTGGTCCAGGTCGCGGTGGACGACCGGGCCGCCGCGGCCGGGGTCAGCGCCGCCGCCGCCGAGCGGCGGATCTTCTGCGTCCGGGCCGACGACCGGGCGGCCGCCACCGCCTGGACCCCGGCGGTCACCCGGCACGGCCCGGTCACCGTGGCGGTGCTCGGCGGCGGCGATTCCCGCCGCGCGATGGCCGTCCGCGACGCGATCCGCGACCTGCTGAGCGCGCGCCCGGACCGGCCGGCCGACGGGACCGGTGGCGCACCCGGCCGGGTGGCGCTGGTGGGTGCCGGCCCGGGCGATCCGGAGCTGATCACCGTGAAGGGCTGGCGGTTGCTCACCGCGGCGGACGTGGTGGTCGCCGACCGGCTCGTGCCCGGGCTGCTCCTGGACGAGCTGCGTCCCGACGTCGAGCTGGTCGACGCCTCGAAGATCCCGTACGGGCCGTCCCGCGCGCAGGAGGAGATCAACCGGATCCTGGTGGACCGCGCCCTGGCCGGCAAGGCCGTGGTACGGCTCAAGGGCGGCGACCCGTACGTCTTCGGCCGGGGTGGCGAGGAGCTGCTGGCCTGCGCCGAGGCGGGTGTCCCGGTGACCGTGGTGCCCGGGGTGACCAGCGCCATCGCCGTGCCGGCGGCGGCCGGCGTGCCGGTGACCCACCGGGCGGTCGCGCACGAGTTCACCGTGGTGTCCGGGCATGTGGCGCCCGACTCGCCGGCCTCGCTGGTGCGCTGGGAGTCGCTCGCCGGCCTGCGCGGCACCCTGGTGATCCTGATGGGGCTGAAGAACCTGGCCGCGATCAGCGCCACCCTGATCGCCCACGGGAAGCCTGCGGCCACCCCGGCGGCGGTGATCCAGGAGGGCACCACGAGCGGCCAGCGGACCCTCCGGTCGACCCTGGGCGGGGTGGCCGCCGACGTGACCGCCGCCGGCCTCCGCCCGCCCGCCATCGTCGTCCTCGGCGACGTGGTCGACGCCCTGGCCGGCGGACCGCCGGACGCCTGAGTCGCCCCCTCCCGACGCCGGCTCGTCCCCGGCAACCCCCTCCGACCCACCTTTGCTCTGCTTAAACCCACGCAACAGTTCCGGGCCGGTTGTGTTGCGCCCGTTGAAGCAGAGCAAAGGTGGATGCCAGGGTGGGCCCGGCCGACGGAGGGGCCCGGGCGCCGCCGACGGAGGGGCCCGAGCGCCGCCGGGTGAACCGCTCCAACCGACCGGGGTGCGGATGTGGCCCGCGGCAACCGGCGGCGACGGGCGACACCACGGCCGGGGGACCGGCGGCGGCGCACGACGGTGCCGCAGCCCGGGCGGGAGCCGTACTTGCGAAAGTCGGCGCCGTGACGGCGGAGATCAGGTTGCGCCGGGACAGGCGGACCGGGAGCGCTCAGCGGTGGGCGGCGAGGACGAGCCGGCCCGCGCGGCGGAGCACCGGGAGGCCGCCGGGCAGGTGGACGGGCCCTTGCCCGTGCCAGTCGGTGACCAGGGCGTCCAGGGCGGCGACGTGCCGGTGCGACAGGGCGGCCGGCGGGGCACCCAACTCCCGCGCCCAGGCGTGCAGCACCCGGGTACGAACCGCTGCCGGGAGGGTGGCGAGCCCGTCGACCGACAGCCCGCCCTCGGGGCGGCGGACCTCGGCGAGCGCGGCGGCGGCCAGCGCGTCGAGGGCGGCCGTGTCGGCGGCGAGCAGTCGGGCGGTCCGGGCCAGGTTGTCGACCACGCCGGGGCCCAGCGCGTCCACCAGCGCCGGGAGCAGGTCGGCGCGCACCCGGGACCGGGCGTACGCGGGGTCGGCGTTGTGCGGGTCGTCCCACGGGACGAGGCCGAGCGCGGCGCACGCCTTGCGGGTGTCCTCCCGGGTGACGTCGAGCAGCGGGCGCAGCAGCGGCATCCCGGCCCACTCACGCCGCTCCGGCATGCCGGCCAGGCCGCGCGGGCCGGCGCCCCGGGCCAGCGCGAGCAGCACGGTCTCGGCCTGGTCGTCCCGGGTGTGGCCGAGCAGCACCGCGGCGGCGTGGTGCCGGCGGGCGGCGGCGAGCAGGGCCTCGTAGCGGGCCTCCCGGGCGGCCGCCTCCGGGCCACCAGGC
>NZ_JBSGJR010000206.1:0-10547 GCF_053605645.1 Micromonospora sp. NPDC003776 | reverse complement strand
AAAACCCGCTCCGACCCCGCCCCAGGGGGTCCCTCCCGGCGCGGGCCCGCGCCGGACGGGACCCCTCGCAGACGGTCAGCGGGACCCGATGAGCCGCCGCCCCACCGAGGCGATCAGCCGGTCCAGCTCCGAGCCGAACGGGTTGTCGTGCACCAGGTACGTCCAGGTGGCGCTCGGCCGGACCAGCTTCGCCGCGTCCGGCTCCCAGCCGTCGGTGAACTCCGTCTCCTCGAAGGTGGCGATGGTCCGCGACTCGATCTCGGGGACCAGCGCGTTGAACGCCGGTACGGCGCTGCGGTGGAACTCGTCCAGCGGGTCGAGTCGGCCCAGCGCCCGCAGGTGCACGCCCTCGCGCACCTCGGAGAGCTCGGCCAGGTGCTCGGCCCAGAGCCGGTCCAGGTGGTAGAGGGCGATCTTGCGGGCCACCTCGGCGAGCAGGTCCTCGTCCATCTCGCCGGCCTTCTCCGGCACCCGCTCCAGCAGCATCAGCGCGGCGATGTCGCTGGTCAGCAGCCGCTCCCGCCGCTCGGCGAGCGCCTTGCGCTGCTGCTCGATGACCTGGCTGTACCGCCAGGTGTTGCGGTGGATCTCGTGGTTGACGCCCTCGGCGACCCGCTGGGCGTGCTCCACCGCGTAGTCGACCTGCGGGTCGGTGACCAGGCCGTCGGCGTTCATCCGCGGCGACGGCGGAACGGTGTCGCCGGCGTGCCGCACCACCAGGTCGTCCTCCAGGCTGACGAAGAAGACCGAGCCGCCCGGGTCGCCCTGCCGGCCGGCCCGGCCGCGCAGCTGGTCGTCGACCCGGCGGCTGTCGTGCCGGCCGCTGCCGATCACGTACAGGCCGCCCAGCTCGGCCACCCGATCCCGGTCGGCCTGGTCGCTGCCGCCGAGGCGGATGTCGACACCCCGGCCGGCCATCTGCGTGGAGACGGTCACCGCGCCGTACGCGCCGGCCTCGGCGATGATCGCCGCCTCCTCGTCGTCGTTCTTGGCGTTCAGCACGACGCAGTTCACGCCGGCCGCGTGGAGTCCGGCGGCCAGGCCCTCGGACTCCTTGACGTCGAGGGTGCCGACCAGCACGGGGCGGCCGGCCTCGTGGCAGCGCTTGATCTCGTCGACCAGCGCCTCCTCCTTCTCGGCCTGGGTCGCGTAGATCCGGTCCGGCTCGTCCTCCCGGATGCACGGGGTGTTCGGCGGGATCACCGCCACCTCGAGACCGAAGAACTCGCGGAGCTGGTCGCCGACGAGCACGGCGGTCGCGGTCATCCCGCAGACCGTCGGGTAGAGCGCGATGTAGGCCTGCACGGTGACGGTGCCCAGCACCTCACCCTCGGCCGTGGCGTCCAGGCCCTCCTTCGCCTCGACCGCGGCCTGGAGCCCGTCCGGCCAGCGGCGGCGCTGGGCCACCCGGCCCCGCATCTCGTCGATCAGCTCGACCGAGTCGTCGCGGACGATGTAGTCCACGTCCCGGTGCAGCAGCGCGTGCGCGTGCAGCGCCACGTTCACCGCGGAGAGCTGACCGACGTGCTCCTCGTCGTACAGGTCGATGCCGCCGAGCTTGGCCTCGACGGTGGCCAGGCCGAGCGAGGTGAAGGCGACGCTGCGCCCGTCCTCGGCGACGGTGTAGTGCTTGCCCTTGCGCAGGCCGCGGACCAGCGCGGCGGCGGCGTGCACCGGGTCCTGCTCGCCGGGGACCGCGCCGGCGAGCACCATGGGCACCCGGGCCTCGTCGATCAGGATCGAGTCGGCCTCGTCGACGATCGCGGTCTTCAGCGGCGGCTGGACCCGGTCGGCGAGGTCGGTGACGAGCTGGTCGCGGAGGAAGTCGAAGCCGGCCTCGCTGACCGCCACGTAGGTGACGTCGCAGGCGTACGCGGCCTTGCGCTCCTCGGGCGTGGAGGCCTCGTTGACCCAGCCGACGGTGAGCCCGAGCAGGGTGTAGACGGGGCCCATCCACTCGGCGTCGCGGCGCGCCAGGTAGTCGTTGACGGTGAGCACGTGGACCGGGCCGTTGCCCAGCCGGACGTGCCCGTACGCCGCGATGGTGGCGGTGAGCGTCTTGCCCTCACCGGTGGCCATCTCGGCGACCTTGCCCGAGAGCAGCGCCATGGCGCCGAGCAGCTGCACGTCGTACGGCCGCTGGTCGAGGCCGCGCCGGGCCGCCTCGCGGCCGACCGCGCAGATCTCCTCGTACCCCTCGGCCTGCCCGGCCGCCTCGGTCAGCTCGGCGTCGGAGAGCTTCTCCAGCTCCGCCTCGCGGGCCTCGATGGCCGGCAGCAGCTTCTCCAGCGGGGCCAGGTCGACCGTCGTCCCCGGGCGCTGGAGGAACCTCCGGAACCTGCTCTTCACGCGTTGTGACACACCCATGAGCGGCAACGGTACGCGAACCGGAGCCGATTGTGACCCCCGACCGGCGCGCGCGTCCGCCCGGGGTTCCTTTCGTCCCTGTTTCCGCAGGTCACCGCCCGACTGACCGGAACCCGCGGTCAGCCGGTGAACACCACCTGGAGCTCGGCGCGGCGGCGCTCGGCCAGGTCGGTCAGCACCGTCGGGGCCTCCTCCAGCGGCACCACCGCCGTGACCAGGTGCTTGCGGATCAGGTCGCCGTACTGGCGCAGCAGCTCGATCGTCTCCGCGGAGAGCCGCTCCCGGTCCCAGGTGTGGGCCAGCCCGCGCGGCACCCGGCCGATCTGGGCGCAGCGCAGCGCCAGCCCGTTGTGGTGGAACTCCTCTCCGAACCGGACCGCGCCCGCGCCCGACTGGTAGAAGGCCAGGTCGACGACGGTGCCCTGGGGTCGCAGCAAACGCAGTGCGAGCTGCAGGGCCCAGTCCTGGCCGCGGCACTGGAAGACCACGTCGGCGCCCCGGTCGCCGGCGGCGTGGCGCCACCGGGTCTTCAGCACCACGGCCGGGTCGTCCGCCTCCGGGTCCAGGGTCTCCAGGCCGAGCGCCTCGGCCACCTCCCGCCGCGCCGGGGTGGGGTCGAGGACCACCACCGAGGCCGCCCCGTGCCGCCGGGCCAGCAGCGCGGTCAGCAGGGCGACCACCCCGCTGCCGACCACCGCCACCCGCCGGCCCCGGACCCCGTCGCCGAGCGCGCGCACGTCGGTGCCGCACAGGTCGGCGGCCGCGTGCAGCAGCCCATTGGCGCAGATCGGACCCATGTGCGCGACGTAGACCCCGAGCAGCGGGTCGAGGTCGTCGGGCAGCGCGACGAACCGCTCGGCGAGCGGGTCGGCGAGGAACCCGCTGCGGTGCCCGTAGGTCAGCGCGCCGACCGTGCCCACGGCGACGGCCGGCGTACGGCTCTCCACCACCCGGCCGACCTGCATGTACCCGAGCCGGGTCACCGGATAGGGGGTACTGGCCGCACCGGGCTGGAACAGGCCGAGCTCGGCGTTCCAGGTGACGTTGAGGTACGGGTTGGTGCCCTTGACGTAGCTCAGCTCGGTGCCGGCGGAGACCCCGCTGTAGAGCGTCTCCACCCGGAAGGTCCCCTCGCGCAGCTCACCCGCGTCCTGTTCGACCAGCTCGACCCGGCCCGGTCCGCTGACCACCACCACCCGGTCACGCATCGATGGTCACCCCCTCCGCCGGCACCGCGTCGGACACCGCCGTGGTGAGCCGGGCGGCCGGGCCGGTGGGCAGCGCCACGCTGCGCCCGGTCCGTGCCGATTCGGCCACCGCCAAGGCCAGCCGCTGGGTACGCAGCGCCTCCGCGTAGGGAACCCGGACGTCGTCGCCGATCCCCCGGACCGCGTCGACGAAGGCCCGGTCGACGGCCACCCGGGCGCCGTCCGGGTCGGCGGGCAGGTGCCGCTCCCCGTCGGCGTCGCGGATGGTCAGGCCGTCCTCGGCCAGGGAGAGCGCCAGCCCGTCGGCGAGGATCTCCAGGCCGGCCCGGTGCTTCCAGGTGAGCACGCACGCCGCGGCGAGGGTCCCCACCGCGCCGGAGGCGAAGCGCAGCGTGGCGGCGGTGACCGAGTCGATGTCGGCGCCCGCCACCGGCGGCGGCGTGCCGTCGCCGTACGCGGTCACCTCGGTCGCCTCCCCGACCAGCAGCCGGACCAGGTCCAGCACGTGCGCGGCCTGCTCGACCACCGGGCCGCCGGACCGGTCCCGCCGGGCCCACCAGTCGACCGGCGGGACCTTGTCCAGCCAGGCCCCGTTGACCATCCGAACCGGGCGGTCGGCGAGCAACTGCCGGGCCTCCTCGACGATGTGCAGGTAGCGCCAGTGGTGGCCGACGCCGGTGAGCAGGCCGCGCCGCTCGACCAGCGCGGCGACGTGCTCCGCGGTCTCCAGGTCCACGGCCACCGGCTTCTCGACGAACAGGGGCACGCCGGCGGCGATCACCGCCTCCTCGGCCGGCCCGTGGGCGAACGGCGGCACGCAGACGTACACGGCGTCCGGGCCGGCCGCGAGCAGTTCGTCCACGTCCCGGAAGGTCCGGGCCCCGTGCGCCCCCGCGAGGGCCTCCGCCGCGTCCGGGGCGACGTCGGTCACCCCGAGCAGTTCCACGTCCTCGAAGCCCGTCAACACCCGGGCGTGGCGTTGCGCCACCCCACCGGCCCCGACCAGTCCCACCCGGCACGCGCGCATCCCTCGACCCTCTCGCCGCGACTCACGAAACTGCTGTCAGCTCTCCCCGGGGGGCCGCGCAATCAAACGTTCACCGGCGGGGAACCGGCCGGTGCGCTGGTCGTGATCAAGCTGTTAGGGATGATCCGGTTAGCGCGGGCGACGGATTGGGAAAAGCAGAAGCCCGCGTTTCCGCCACGACCTGGGAGTGTGCCCGTGCGGGAAACAGATGCGATCGTCTCACCTGTGGTGGAGGCCTGGGCCACCTACCGCACCACCTCCGCCGACGACTGGCCGGTGCGGCGGTTGCTGCGGGCCAAGGGCGACAGCCGGATCAGCGTGGTGCTGCCGGCCCACAACGAGGAGGCCACCGTCGGCGCGATCGTGTCGACGATCCGTGAACACCTGATGGACCGCGTTCCGCTGGTCGACGAGCTGATCGTGGTGGACTCGCGCTCCACCGACCGGACCGCCCAGGTGGCCCGGGCGGCCGGCGCCGAGGTGGTCAGCCAGGACGAGATGACCCGCGGGCTGCCCCGGCTCACCGGCAAGGGGGACGCGCTCTGGGCGGGGCTGGCGGCGGCCGAGGGCGACGTGGTCGCGTTCGTCGACGCCGACCTGCACGAGTTCCGCCCGCACTTCGTCACCGGCCTGATCGGTCCGCTGCTGACCGACCCGTCGGTCGACTTCGTGAAGGGCTTCTACCACCGGCCGCTGGTCCGTGCGACCACCGTGGAGGCCGACGGCGGGGGCCGGGTGACCGAGCTGATGGCCCGGCCGCTGCTCAACCTCTTCTGGCCGGAACTGGCCGGTTTCGTGCAGCCGCTCGCCGGCGAGTACGCGGGCCGCCGCGAGGTGCTGGAGCGGGTGCCGTTCGTCTCCGGGTACGGGGTGGAGACGGCAATGCTCATCGACCTGCTGGACCTGGTCGGGCTCGACGCGCTGGCCCAGGTGGACCTCGGTGAACGCAAGCACCGGCACCAGGACACCGCCGCGCTGGGCCGGATGTCCGCGCAGATCATGCTCACCGCCTGGTCCCGGTTGCAGCGGCGCGGCTGGGCGGCCCCGGGCAGCGCGCCGACCGCGCTGCTGACCCAGTTCCGGCGCGGCGGCTCGGACGTGCTGCCGAATCTGGACCGGGAGATCGTGGTCAGTGACGTGTCCATCGAGGAACGTCCGCCGCTGGCGCAACTGCGCCACCGGGTGCCCCGACGCCGGATCGCGGCGTGAGGGTGCCGGGCCTGGAGGGAAGGAACAGCACACGATGAGTCTCACCGTCCTGATGAACGCGGGGCCGTGGTTGTCCGTCCCACCGCCGGGCTACGGCGGCATCGAGAACGTGGTCGCCACCCTCGTGCCGGAGCTGCGCAAGCTCGGCGTACGGGTGGTGCTCGCCTCGGTGGAGACCAGCACGCTGCCGGTCGACGAGAAGGTCTGGGTCTTCCCGGACGGACAGTTCCCCGCTCTCCAACGGCCCTACAACCAGGTCTGCGGGATCTCCCAGGCGCACCTGAGCGGGGTGGTCCGCGAGCTGCACACCCGCGACGACATCGACCTGGTGCACGACCACGTGGAGGCGGTCGGCCTGGCCACCATGGCCGCGATGGGGCCGGACGGCCCACCCGTGCTGCACACCCTGCACTGGGACCTGGCCAAGCATCCCGAGCTGTACGGCAACCTCGACGGCGGTGACCGGGTCCGGGTCAACGGGGTGTCCGCCGCCCAGCTGGCCCGCGCGCCCCGGGCCCTCCAGGAGCACTCGGTGGGGCACGTGCACCTCTCCACGCCGCTCGCCGTGGACGCCGACCGCCGGCCGGCCGCGGAGAAGGGCGAGCACGTGCTCATCCTGGGCCGGATCAACCCGGGCAAGGGGCAGGACCTGGGCGCCCGGTTGGCGCAGCGGGTCGGCTTCCCGCTCGTGCTCGCCGGCCCGGTCGGGCCGTACCACCGGCCGGAGGACCTGGCCGCCGCCGGCGACGAGGCCCGGCAGAACCCGGACGTCCGGTTCTTCTACGACCAGGTCGCCCCGTACGTGGACGGCGACCTGGTCCGCTGGGTCGGCACGGTCGCCGGGCAGGAGCGGGACGACCTGCTCGCCGGGGCCCGGGCCGCGCTGTTCCCGCTGCGCTGGGAGGAGCCGGGCGGGACCGCGGTGGTCGAGTCGCTCGCGCTCGGCACGCCGGTGGTGGCCGTCGGCCGCGGCTGCCTGCCGGAGCTGATCGAGCACGGCCGCACCGGACTGCTCACCACCGACGAGGAGGAGCTGGGCGAGCTGGTGCTGGCCGCCGGCCTGCTCGACCCGGACGAGTGCCGGCGGGAGGCGGCCGCCCGGTTCACCCCGGCGGTGATGGCGCAGCGGTACGTCGAGCTGTACGAGCGGGTCCGGCAGCTCGCCGCCCGGCCGTTGCAGCCCGCCTGAGCCGTACCGTCGTCCGGCCCGGTCGCCCCGCGCGGCCGGGCGGGACCGGCGTTTGCCTCCCGACGGTCCGGGAATGCCGCCCGGTCCGTTGTCACTGAGGGGGCCGGCATGACGAACTCGATGGCGCACTCCCGGGCGCGGCGCAACCCGGCCGACGGCCGGGCGCCCGTCCGCCGGGCCGCCGCGGCGGTCGGCGTGGTCTTCCTGGTGGTCGGCGTGCTCGGTTTCATCCCCGGTGTCACCACCCACTACGGCGACCTGTACTGGGCGGGGCACCAGTCAGAGGCGAAGCTGCTGGGCGTGTTCCAGGTGTCGGTCCTGCACAACCTCGTGCACCTGGCCTTCGGCGTCGCCGGCCTGGCCCTGGCCCGGACCGTCTCCGGCGCCCGGACCTACCTCATCGGCGGGGGCGTGATCTATCTGGTGCTGTGGCTCTACGGCCTGGTGGTCAACAAGGGCAGCGGGGCCAACTTCGTCCCGCTCAACGATGCCGACAACTGGCTGCACCTCCTGCTCGGGGTCGGGATGATCGCTCTCGGACTGCTCACCACGCGGGGCCGTGCCCACCGCTGATTCGGGGCCGAGCGGGCGTCCGCGTCCGGTTTCACCCGGGCTGGTCACGGGTACCTCGTAGGTCCCACGGACGAGACTGAAGCGAGGGCCCTGGGATGTCGACCCGGATCAGGTGCGAGGTCCGCGACGAGACGCCGGTCACCGTCGTCCGGCTCGCCGGCGCGTTGGACCTGAGCACCATGCGCTCCCTGGACGGCGTGCTGGCCGAGCGGCTGGCCGCCCAGCCGGACGCGCTCGTGGTCGACCTGGAGCAGCTCGAGGTGCGGGACCGGCTGGCGCTGTCCGTCTTCGCCGCCGCCGCCCGGCGCGCCGCCGACTGGCCGGCCGTGCCGATGGTGCTCTGCGCCCCGCCGCCGGACACGGCCGCCTGGCTCGCCGATTCCACGATCTGCCGGGTGGTGCCGGTACGCCCCGACTGCGCCGAGGCGGCCGCGTTCGCCAGCACGGCCGTCGCGCCGCGGCTGCGGACCCGGCTGGAGCCGGTCGCCGGGGCCTGCCGCCGGGCGCGGGAACTGGTCACCGACGCGTGCGGCCGCTGGAACATCCCGGAGCTGGCCGGCCCGGCCTCGCTGGTGCTCAGCGAGCTGGTCGGCAACGTGGTGCGGCACGCGGGTACCCCGATGCAGGTGACCCTGACCCTGCGCAAGCCGTACCTGCGGGTGGCGGTGATGGACGGCAGCCCGGCCGATGCGCGGGCCGCGGTCGGCCCGGACCTGCGGGCCGAGGGCGGTCGCGGGTTGATGCTGGTCCGCGAGCTCACCCAGCGCTGGGGCAGTACGCCGGCCGGTGCCGGAAAGGTCGTCTGGGCAATGCTATCGGCGAACTGACCGAATTTACCGCTCTCGCCTGGTTTCATGGGCAGAGGGCCGGGTAGGCGTGCCCGTCCTTTCTGCCGTCACGACGGGGTGAGAGCAATGCCCAAGCGGGTAGTCACGGAGCCGGCACGGGACCGGGGGCCGGCGATCCTCGCGCCGGCCCAGTTCGGCGGGTTTCCCGGACCGATCCGGGAGGCGGTTCCAGGCAACTCGCTGTGGCGGTTGCTGCGCACCACCGACCACAAACTGATCGGCCTGATGTACCTGGCCACGGCCTTCGCGTTCTACATGGCCGCCGGCGCCGAGGCGATGCTGATCCGGGCCGAGCTGGCCCGGCCGGGGCTGCAGTTCCTCTCCCCGGAGCAGTACAACCAGCTGTTCACCACCCACGGGTTCTCCATGCTGCTGCTCTTCGCCACGCCGGCGGCGCTGGGGATGGCGAACTTCATCGTCCCGATCCAGATCGGCGCGCCGGACGTGGCCTTCCCCCGGCTGAACGCGTTCGGCTACTGGCTGTTCCTCTTCGGCGGCCTGATGCTGTACGGCAGCTTCCTCACCCCCGGTGGCTCGGCGGACTTCGGCTGGACCGCGTACACGCCGCTGAGCACGGCGGACCATTCCCCGGGCGCCGGCGCCAACATGGTGGTGGTGGGGCTGGTCATCAGCGGTCTGGGCACCATCCTGACCGCGGTCAACCTGATCACCACGATCGTCACGCTGCGCGCGCCCGGGATGACCATGTTCCGGATGCCGATCTTCACCTGGAACATACTGCTCACCAGCGTCCTGGTGATCTTCGTCTTCCCGCTGCTGGCGGCGGCGCTGCTGGCGCTGGCCGCGGACCGGTTGGTGCACGCGCACGTCTACGATCCGACGACCGGCGGGCCGATGCTCTGGCAGCACCTGTTCTGGTTCTTCGGGCACCCCGAGGTCTACATCATCGCGATCCCGTTCTTCGGCATCATCACCGAGATCATCCCGGTCTTCTCCCGAAAGCCGATCTTCGGTTACACCGGTCTGGTGTTCGCCACCATCGGGATCACCGTGCTGTCGATGAGCGTCTGGGCGCACCACATGTTCGCCACCGGCCAGGTGCTGCTGCCGTTCTTCAGCATCCTGAGCTTCCTCATCTCGGTGCCCACCGGGGTGAAGTTCTTCAACTGGATCGGCACCATGTGGAAGGGCCAGCTCACCTTCGAGACGCCGATGCTGTTCGCCGTCGGCTTCCTGGTCACCTTCCTGTTCGGCGGTCTCACCGGTGTGATCCTGGCCAGCCCGCCTCTGGACTTCCACGTCACCGACACCTACTTCGTGGTGGCGCACTTCCACTACGTTCTCTTCGGCACGGTGGTCTTCGCGTTCTTCGGCGGGATGTACTTCTGGTTCCCGAAGATGACCGGGCGGCTGCTGGACGAGCGGCTCGGCAAGGCCCACTTCTGGACTATGTTCATCGGCTTCCACACGACGTTCCTGGTGCAGCACTGGCTGGGCAACGAGGGCATGCCGCGCCGGTACTCCGACTACCTGCCCAGCGACGGCTTCACCACCTTGAACACAATCTCCAGCATCGGGTCCTTCGTCCTGGGCGTGTCCAACCTGTTCTTCATCTACAACGTCTGGAAGTCCTGGCGGTACGGCGCGCGGGTCACCGTGAACGACCCGTGGGGCTTCGGCAACTCGCTGGAGTGGGCCACGACCTGCCCGCCCCCGCTGCGCAACTTCGACCAGATGCCGCGGATCCGCTCCGAGCGGCCGGCGTTCGACGCCAAGTACGGCCCGCTCGTCGCGAACCTGGGCCGGGACCTGCCGCAGCGGAGCACGAAGCCGCCGCAGCGGATGGCCGAGGAACTGCGCCACGTGCCGTACGCGCCGGAGTCACCGGCCGCCGAGGGCGCGCACGGCGCCCGCGAGGCCGCCGAGTACACCCCGGCGCCGCAGTCCGGCGCCCGGCCGGTCGACGTGCCGGAGCCGGAGGAGGTCCTGCGGCCCAGCTTCGAGGAGACCGACGAGCCGGAGGAGACCCAGCTGGGCCCGCAGCGCAACACGCAGAAGAACCCCCGCTGGGAGCACCCCCGCGGGCACGGTGACACCCCGGAGAGCTGACCGGTCGGGACAACGAGCGGAAGGGCCGGCGCCGTCGGGCGCCCGCCCCTCCGACC
>NZ_JBSGJR010000205.1:0-10578 GCF_053605645.1 Micromonospora sp. NPDC003776 | reverse complement strand
TAACCCCCCCCCCCCCACACCTCACCCCCGCCGCCCCATCCCCGGGTTGACCATGTTGTTGGCGTGGCTGCTGATCTCCTCGTTGACGCAAACTCCTTGATCAACGCGCCAGGGCGAGGCGGGAACGGTCAGAGGATGGGGGGTGGGGAGTAGGCGGCGGCCTCAGGGCGGGCTTCGACGATCTTGGTGATGCGGGCCGTCACGCGGTCCACCTGGGCCCCGGCGGCGCCGACGAAGGCATTGCGGTCGGCGACCAGGGCGTCGATCTCCGCACGGGTCAGGCCGAGGCGGCCGTCCGCGGCCAGGCGGTCGAAGAGGTCGTTCTCGGCCGCGCCCTTCTCCCGCATGGCCAGGGCCACCGAGACCGCGTGCTCCTTGATCACCTCGTGCGCGACCTCCCGGCCGACCCCGCGCCGGACCGCCCCGACCAGGATCTTCGTGGTGGCCAGGAAGGGCAGGAAGCGCTCCAGCTCCCGGTTGATCACCGCCGGGTACGGCCCGAACTCGTCGAGCACGGTGAGGAAGGTCTGGAACAGCCCGTCGGCGGCGAAGAACGCGTCCGGCAGGGCGACCCGGCGGACCACCGAGCAGGAGACGTCCCCCTCGTTCCACTGGTCACCGGCCAGCTCGCCGACCATCGACAGGTAGCCCCGGATGATCACCGCGAAGCCGTTCACCCGCTCCGACGACCGGGTGTTCATCTTGTGCGGCATGGCGCTGGAGCCGACCTGGCCGGGCTTGAAGCCCTCGGTGACCAGCTCCTGGCCGACCATCAGCCGGATCGTGGTGGCCAGCGACGACGGCGCGGCGGCCACCTGGGCCAGCGCGGAGAGCACGTCGAAGTCCAGCGAGCGCGGGTAGACCTGGCCGACGCTGTCCAGCACCCGGCTGAACCCGAGGTGCCCGGCGACCCGGCGCTCCAACTCGGCGACCTTGTCGGCGTCGCCGTCGAAGAGGTCGAGCTGGTCGGCGGCGGTGCCGACCGGCCCCTTGACGCCGCGCAGCGGGTAGCGGTCGATCAGGTCCGCCAGCCGCTCGTACGCGATCAGCAGCTCCTCGGCCGCCGAGGCGAACCGCTTGCCGAGGGTGGTGGCCTGGGCGGCGACGTTGTGCGACCGGCCGGTCATCACCAGGCCGGAGTGCTCGTGGGCGTGCCAGGCGAGCCGGGCCAGCGTGGCGACCACCCGGTCCCGGATCAGCTCCAGCGAGGCACGGATCTGGAGCTGCTCGACGTTCTCGGTGAGGTCCCGGGAGGTCATCCCCTTGTGCACGTGCTCGTGCCCGGCGAGCGCGCTGAACTCCTCGATCCGGGCCTTCACGTCGTGCCGGGTGACCCGCTCGCGTTCGGCGATCGACGCCAGGTCGACGTCGTCCACCACCCGCTCGTACGCCTCGACCACCCCGTCCGGCACCGGCACGCCGAGGTCCCGCTGGGCCTTCAGCACGGCGAGCCAGAGCCGCCGCTCCATCCGTACCTTCTCCTCCGGCGACCAGAGGGCGACCAGCTCGGGCGAGGCGTACCGGTTGGCGAGCACGTTCGGGATCGTCGTCACGGCCCTCATTCTTTCGTACCGGCGGGACCGCCACCCCGGCGGGCACGCTCAGGCCGACCCTCGGCGGCTCGTGGCCCAGCTGCGACAAGTCCGCGCCGAATGCCGGCTTTCCGCCCCGGCTAGACGGAAGGAGCGTCGCGGGCCGGCCGTCCGTTATGCCGGGCAGGACAACGCGACGTCGGGTGGTCAGGGATCATGACGCCATCCACGTCCGGGATCAGGCCGGACCTTTCCTCATCAGTCGAGGATTCACATGCGCAGATCCTCCCTCGCCGGGCTCACCGCGATCGCGGTGACCGGCAGTTCCCTGCTCGTCACCGGCGGCGCCGCCCAGGGCGCCGAGGCCCTGACCTACTACGTCCGCCAGGAGTCCACCGCCTGCTCGGACACCGGGCCCGGCACCCTCGCGCAGCCGTTCTGCTCCATCGGCCCGGCCGCTGCGGTGGCCACCGCCGGGCAGACCGTCGACGTCGGCCGCGGCAGCTATCCGGAGCGCGTCACCATCGCCAACTCCGGCACGCCGGAACAACCGATCACCTTCCTGGCCAGTGAGGTCGCCACGCTCACCGGGCCGAACGGCGGCTTCGTCATCGAGGGCCAGCACGATGTGGTCCTCCAGAACCTCCGCGTCCGGGGAGCGGCCGACGTGCCCGCCCTGGACCTCCGCAACGCCTCAGACGTGACGATCCGGGGCGGCAGCTACGCGATGGCGGACCTGCCCACCGCCCCGGCCGTCCGGCTCGCCGGCGTCGCCAGCTCATCGCTCACACGTTTCACGATCAGCGGAAACAACCTCGCCGACGGTGTGACGATGGACGCGGCCACCAGCGGAGTCACCCTCGACCACCTCAACGTGCTGAGCGCGGACAACTCGGCGCGGGAGAGCGCCGGCATCCGGAACGGCGGACCCGGCAACACCATCGTCAACAACTTCCTCAGCGGCTTCGGCAGCGCGGCCATCGCCGTCGGGCCGGAGGCGTCCGGCACCGTGGTGGCCAACAACGAGGTCAGGGGCGGCATCGGTTACGGAATCCACAACCGCGGCGCCACCGGCACGGCGATCACCAACAATTCCGTGAACGGCCGGTGCCAGGACGGCATCCGGGTCGACGAAACGTCGACCGGCGTCTCGGTACAGAACAGTTACCTGGTCTCGAACGGACTCTTCGGCCAGAGCTACTGCCCGAGCTCGGGGCCCGGGGGTGCCGAGATCGGCATCTACGGTGGCGCCACCGGAGACACGGTCGTCGACTACAACAACACGTACCACAACGCCTCGCCGTCCGGGGCGGCCTACTCCTGGAACGGCACCCGGATGAGTCTGGCCGCATTCCGCACCGCCTCCGGCCAGGCCGCCCACGACATCGACACGCCTTGGACCAGGGACAGAGAGGACGCGGCCAACTCGGCGGCGCCCGGCTACCAGGCGACCGACCGGCTCGGCACCGCCCGGGCGGACAACCCGGCCGTGGCGAACACCGGCGCCGGACCGGTGCCCTGGGCCGACCGAGGTGCCACCGAGTTCGTCGGCACTCCGGTCGCCCGGTTCGACACGGCGCTGGACCTCGGCACGAGTTCGGTCACGGTCGACGCCTCCACCTCGGCCCCCGGCTACGTACCGATCACCTCGTACGTGTTCGACTTCGGCGACGGCACGGTGGTCACCCAGAACACCCCGGTCGCCGCGCACCGCTACGCGGCTTTCGGCGACTACACCGTCTCGGTCAAGGTGTCGGGCAGCGACGGTCGGGTCAGCGGGGCCACCCTGCAAGGCGTCAGCGTGCTGCGACGTATCGGCACGGTCGGGCTGCTCTCCCTGACCAGCCTCCGTTACGCGGGGGCGAGCACCGGCAGCCCGCTGGTGGCCGACCAGGGCCGGCTCGGCGCCACCGCCCAGTTCGACCTGGCGGACGCCAGCGGCCAGGTGGCCCTCTTCTCCCGAGCCGCCCACCGGTACGTGAGCGTCGGCACCAGCACACTCGTTCCGGCCAGTCCCATGGCCAGCACTGCGGCACGGTTCGATCTGCTCCGCAACACGGACGGCACGATCAGCCTGCGGGCGGCCGCCAACAACCGTTATGTGAGCGCCGCGTCGGCCACCGCCCCACTGGTGGCCGACGCCACCTCGATCGGGACCTCGCAGAAGTTCTACCGGGTCAACGTCGCCGACTCCGGTCGGTCACTCAAGGCCCGCGCGAACATGCGGTACGTCCGCTCGGACGGCGCGAACGCGAAGCCGCTGATCGCCAGCAGCACCAGTGTCGGGCTCTGGGAGCGGTTCGACCTGGTGGACCTCGGCAACGGGCAGATCGCGCTGTTGGCACAGTCGAACAACCGCTTCGTCACCGCGCCGAGCGCGGGCACGATGCCGCTGATCGCCAACCGCACCACCATCGGGACCGCGGAACGGTTCACCCTCGTCCGCAACAGCTACGGCACGGTCAGCCTGAAGGCGAGCGCCAACAACCGCTACGTCACCGCGGCGAGCGCCGGCGCCAAACCGCTGATCGCGAGCAGCACCAGGATCGGGCTCGGCTCGTGGGAGAAGTTCAACCTCGGCTGATCCCCGGCACAGCGACCGATGCCCGTCCGGGTGGCAACCCGGATGGGCATCGCCGTTCGGTCGGGCCAACGCCCACGGGCCGGACCCGAGGGGACGGCCGACCGGATCGGCCGCCGGATAGGGTGATGATCGCCATCCTGAGTCGACAGACAGGATTGAGGAAGAGTGCCCAGTCTCACCGGCAAGGTTGCCCTGGTCACGGGCGGGAGCCGCGGCATCGGCGCCGCCGTCGTGCGCCGGCTGGCCCAGGACGGCGCCCACGTCGCGTTCACCTACCGGGAGGCGGTGGAGAGCGCGAAGGCCGTCGTGGCCGACATCGAGTCCTACGGCCGCACGGGCCTGGCGATCCAGGCCGACAGCGCCGACCCGACGGCACTGGTCGGTGCCGTCGAGCGGACGGTCGCCGAGCTGGGGCGGCTGGACATCCTGGTCAACAACGCCGGGGTGTTCTCGTCGGCGCCGATCGAGGAGGTCGGCCTCGACTACCTGGACCGGGCCATCGCCGTGCACGTACGCGGGGTGTTCCTGGCCACTCAGGCGGCGGTGCGCCACCTCGGTGCCGGCGGGCGGATCGTGAACATCGGCAGCAGCTTCGCCAGCCGCGTCCCGACCCCCCTCCCGGGCGTCAGCGTCTACGCCATGACCAAGAGCGCAGTCAACGGCCTGACCAGGGCACTCGCCCGCGAACTCGGCCCGCGGGGGATCACCGTCAACCTGATCCTCCCCGGCTCCACCGACACCGACATGAACCGGGCGGACAGCGCCGGCGCGGACGCGCAGCGCGCGCAGATCGCCCTCGGTCGGTACGGGACGCCGGACGACGTGGCGGCGACGGTCAGCCACCTGGTCGGCGCGGCCGGGCGGCACATCACCGGCGCGTCGATCGCCATCGACGGCGGCGCCACCGTCTGACCCGCGCGGTCAACTCGCCCGCGAACCCGCCCGCTCGCCGATGTGGCGATCAGCAGCGGGCGTTCACCGCTCCAGGATCGCGGTCACGCCCTGCCCGCCGGCGGCGCAGATGGAGATGAGACCCCGCCCGCCGCCCTTGCGGTCGAGGAGCTTGGCCAGGGTGGCCACGATCCGGCCGCCGGTGGCGGCGAACGGGTGCCCGGCGGCGAGCGAGGAGCCGTTGACGTTGAGCGTGTCCCGGTCGATCGCGCCGAGCGGGGCGTCCAGGCCCAGCCGCTCCTTGCAGAACTCCGGCGACTCCCAGGCGGCCAGGGTGGCCAGCACCTGCGAGGCGAACGCCTCGTGGATCTCGTAGAAGTCGAAGTCCTGGAGGGCCAGGCCGGCCCGGGCCAGCATCCGGGGCACCGCGTACGCGGGGGCCATCAGCAGCCCCTCGTCGCCGTGCACGAAGTCGACCGCGGCCGTCTCCGACCAGGAGAACCAGGCCAGCACCGGCAGGTTGTGCTCCCTGGCCCACTCCTCGCTGGCCAGCAGCACGGTGGACGCGCCGTCGGTGAGCGGGGAGGAGTTGCCGGCGGTCATGGTGGCCCGCTCGGCGTCCGGCCCCTTGGCGCCGAAGACCGGCTTGAGCGAGCCGAGCTTCTCCAGGCTGGTGTCCGGGCGCAGGTTCTGGTCGCGGGTCAGCCCCAGGTAGGGGGTCATCAGGTCGTCGAAGAACCCCTGCTCGTACGCGGCGGCGAGCCGCTGGTGCGAGCGGAGCGCCAGCTCGTCCTGGGCCTGCCGGTCGATGTTCCAGCGCAGCGCCGTCCGGGCCGCGTGCTCCCCCATCGACAGGCCGGTACGCGGCTCGGCGTTGCGCGGGATCTCCGGCTTGAACGGCTGGTGCGGGCGGAGCTTCGCGGCGACCTTCAGCCGCTCGCCGAGGGTGCGGGCCGAGTTGAGCTGGAGCAGGGTCCGGCGCAGGTCCTCGTTGATCGCCAGCGGCGCGTCGGAGGTGGTGTCCACGCCACCGGCGATGCCGACCTCGATCTGCCCGAGGGCGATCTTGTTGGCGACCAGGATGGCGGCCTCCAGCCCGGTGCCGCACGCCTGCTGGATGTCGTACGCCGGGGTGTGCGGGTCGAGGCGGGAGCCGAGCACCACCTCGCGGGTGAGGTTGAAGTCCCGGGAGTGCTTGAGCACGGCGCCGGCGACCACCTCGCCGACCCGCTGCCCGGCGAGGCCGAACCGGGCGACCAGACCGTCCAGGGCGGCGCCGAGCATGTCGGCGTTGGACGCGTGCGCGTAGCGCGAGTTGGAGCGGGCGAAGGGGATGCGGTTGCCGCCGATGACCGCTACCCGCCGGACACTCTGCACGATCGGCCTCCTCTGAAGCTGCTGCCCGCACCCTACTCGCCAGTAGGCTACGCCGTCGGGGGGTTGCGGCGCGAGTCCTGCGGGCGCCGGCACGGTAGCGCGGGGCGAATGCCGTGCCGGTCGCACCGAGGGGTGCCGGTTCAGCGACCGAGATCGCGGCGCACGAACCGGAGGATGCCCACCCCGAGCAGGACGGCTGCGGCGACGGCCAGGACCAGCGGGTCGGCGGCGGCGAAGCCGTGTCGCAGCGGCTCACCGCCGAGGTAGTAGTGGAACGGGGTGAGGTGGCGGGCCCACTCCGCGCCGAGCTGCGGAGCGAAGCCGTTCAGCGCGTAGCTGAACACCCCCACGCCGGCGGTGAGGCCGAAGACCGTCGCCCTGCTCTTCCCGGTGGCCGCGCCGAGGGCGGTGCCGAGCGCGCCGAAGAAGACACCGAGGAGCATCAGGTTGACCGCCTGGGCGACGAAGTTGGTGACGCTGATCGAGTCCAGGCCGGCACTCGTCCGCACGGCGAGCACGGCGACCAGGACGGCGGCGGAGATGGCCACGGCACCCGCGGCGAGGGCCGCGAAGCGGTGCAGCAGCAGCCGCGCCCGGCCGATCGGGTGCGCGAGCAGCAGGTCCAGGTAGCCCGACTCCTCGTCAGCGGCGGTCGTCCGCGCTCCGGTCGCCGCCCCGTAGAAGGTCACCAGCAGCGGCACGAGCAGCCCGAACACCGCCCCCTGGAGGTAGCCGGCGGCGGTGGAGGTGTCGTCCAGCCCGAAGCCCCGCATCGCCTCCGGCACGTTCGCCGCCGACCCGGCACTCAGCTGCGGGTAGAAGCCGGCGTACAGCATGGCGAGGAGGCCGGTGGCCAGCGCCCAGACGGCGAAGATCCGGCGGTTGTCGTGGAGCGTCTTGCCGACCATCGACCGGCCGAACACGCGGGCCGCCCGGGAGGTGCCGGGGACCACCACCTGGACGTCAGGCGACATCGACGGCCTCCTGCCGCTCGGTGTGACCGGTGTAGTAGTCATGGAAGAGCTCCTCGAGATCCTGGGTATCGGCCCGCAGCCCGACGACGGGGTGCCGGGCGGCGGCTTTGATCAGGGCGTCCGGGGTGCCCTCGAGCCGGCAGTCGAGGACGGAGCCGCGCACCGCGAGATCCCGTACGCCGGGCAGGCCGGTGAACTCGGCGGCTCCGACCGGCTCGGCGAACGTGAGCCGGACCCGCAGCTGGGACCGGCTACGCAGGTCGGCCACCGTGTCGAGCGCGACGAGGCGACCCTCGCGGATGATCGCGACGCGGTCGGCCACCGCCTCGACCTCGCTCATGATGTGACTGGACATGAAGACGGTCCGCCCGTCCCGCCGGGCCTCGGCGACCAGCTCCAGAAACGTCTGCTGAACGAGGGGGTCCAGTCCCGACGTGGGCTCGTCCAGGATCAGCAGCTCGGGCCGGTGCATGAAGGCCTGCAGCAGTCCGACCTTCTGCCGGTTGCCCTTGGACAGGCTCCTGATCCGGGCGGTGAGGTCCAGGTCGAGGCGGTCGGCCAGCTCGACGATCCGGGCCGTCGGCACGCCGCCGCGCAGGTTGCCCAGGAAGGTCAGGCACTCGCCGGCCCGCTGGCGGCCGTCGACCACGAAGTCGCCGGCGAGGTAGCCGATCCGGCGGTGCAGGGCGATCGGGTCCGCCCCGGGATCGAGGCCGAGCACCCGGGCGGAGCCCGAGGTGGGACGGATCAGGTTGAGCAGCAGGCGGATGGTGGTCGACTTCCCGGCGCCGTTGTGCCCGAGGTAGCCGAAGACCTCGCCGGGCCGCACGTCGAGCGTGAGGCCGGTGAGGCCACGGCGGGATCCGTACGTCTTGGTGAGCTCGGTGAGCTCGATGACGGGAGGCATACGACGAACATATCAGAGCTTTCAGAGATTTTTGAAGACTGAGAGATGTTAGAGTTGCGCTTGACACCGGAGGAGGACCACGTGGCGGAAACCAACGCAGCGGCCGAACGGATGGCGCTCGTCCTGTCCGAGGGCGGGCTGCAGAAGGCGACCGCGCGGGTGATGGCGGCCTTCCTCTTCGCCGACGCGGAGAGCGTGACCGCCACCGAGCTCACCGAGCAGCTCGGCATCAGCTCGGGGTCGGTGTCGGGCGCGATCAAGATGCTCTCCACCGTCGGCCTGATCGAGCGGGTCCCGGCGCCCGGCAGCCGCCGGGAGCACTACCGGCTGCGCGAGGGCGCCTGGGCGACCCTGATGTCCACCCAGAACGGCATGGTCAAGTCCATGTTCGAGGCCGCCGACCAGGGAATCGCCGCCGCCGGAGAGGACACCCCCGCAGCCCGGCGACTGGCGGAGATGCGGGACTTCTACGGATTCATGTTCCGCGAGCTGCCGGCCCTGGTGGAGCGGTGGCGGGCCGGACGGGCCGCCGGGCACGGCGGGAACTGACCGGCGACCGGGGACGGGCCGCGCAGGGGGTTGCGTCCAACCTACTCACCAGTAGGCTACGGTCATGAGCGACCGCTACGCGAGCTTCGTCCAAACGGCGGCCGGCCGCGCGCTGGTCAAGCGCCTCGGGCTGCCCGACCCGCCCCGACTGCGCCGCCACACGCCGGGCGACCCGCTCGTCCCCGGGCCGGTCCTGCTCGGCGCGGCGGACGGCAGCCGGCTCGCCGAACAGGTCACCAAGCTGCTGACCTTCGCCGGGGCCGAGCTGCGCGATCCCGTCGCGGCCACCGACGCCACCACCCGTTACGCCGCCCTGGTGTACGACGCCACCGGCATCACCGACTCCACCGGGCTGCGCCAGCTCTACGACTTCTTCCACCCGCACGCCCGGTCGCTGCTGTCCAGCGGCCGGGTGATCGTGCTGGGCACCCCGCCGGCCGAGTGCGGCTCGCCCCGCGAGGCCACCGCCCAGCGGGCGCTGGAGGGGCTGACCCGCAGCATCGGCAAGGAGTTCGGCCGGGGCGTCACCGCGCAACTGGTGTACGTGACCCGCAACGGGGACGCCGGCACCCCGGTCAGCCTGGAGGCCACCCTGCGCTTCCTGCTGTCCGGCCGGTCCGCGTACGTCTCCGGTCAGGTGATCCGGGTCGGCGCCGGCACCGCCACCGCCCCGGCCGACTGGGACCGGCCGCTGGACGGGCAGGTCGTGCTGGTCACCGGGGCCGCCCGGGGCATCGGCGCGGCGCTGGCCAAGGTGCTCGCCCGGGACGGCGCCAAGGTCGTGGCGCTGGACGTCCCGGCCGCCGGGGACGCGCTGGCCGAGGTGGCCAACGAGATCGGCGGTACGGCCGTGCAGCTCGACCTGACCGCGCCGGACGCCCCGACCCGGCTGGCCGAGCACCTGGCGAGCCGGCACGGCCGGCTCGACGTGGTGGTGCACAACGCCGGCATCACCCGGGACAAGACCCTCGGCCGGATGGACGCGGACCGCTGGGACCAGGTCATCGACGTGAACCTGTCCAGCCAGGAGCGGATCAACGACGTGCTGCTGGAGCGCGAGCTGATCCCGGCCGGCGGCCGGATCGTCTCGGTCTCTTCGATCGCCGGCATCGCCGGCAACCGGGGCCAGACCAACTACGCGACCAGCAAGGCCGGCGTGATCGGCCTGATCGACTCGCTCGCCCCGGTGCTGCGCGAGCGGGGCATCAGTCTGAACGCGGTCGCCCCCGGGTTCATCGAGACCCGGCTGACCGCGCGGATCCCGCTGATGATCCGGGAGGCGGGACGGCGGATGAACAGCATGGCCCAGGGCGGCCTGCCGGTGGACGTGGCGGAGACGATCGGCTGGCTGGCCTGGCCGGCGTCCGGCGCGGTCAGCGGCAACATCGTCCGGGTCTGCGGCCAGAGCCTGCTGGGGGCGTGATGGCGCGGCGGAAGCGGCGGCCGGCGGAGCCGGCCGAGGAACTGTCGGTGCACGAGCTGATCGACGGTCCGACCCAGGACCTGACCACGGCCCGCAACGCCCTGGCCGGGCGGGGCGGCCCGGAGGCCTCGCGGGCGGAGGACCATCCCCCGCTCTCCGTGGAGGCGACCCAGGACCTCTCCGCGCTGGCGGGCGACCTGACCCAGGACCTGTCGGGCGCGGCCGCGGCGGTCGCGTCGGCCCGGCCGGCGGCCACGCTGTCCGCGTCCGGGCCGGTCGGACCGGTGGGCCGGGTCCGGAGCGCGCTGCCCCGGCGGCCGGCGGGCGGGGCGGGCTTCCGG
>NZ_JBSGJR010000204.1:0-10600 GCF_053605645.1 Micromonospora sp. NPDC003776 | reverse complement strand
CCGTACGCCGACGCCGTCACCAAGCACGAGCCACGACCAGCCACTACGCCCGGCAAGCCCTCACCGAGCCGTGATCACAATCCCCGGCTGGAGTATTAGTGGTCCGGTCCGTAAGTCCTTCGGGGGTTGACGGCCGGCGATCTGGGTGCAGTCACCCGGTGATGGGAATGACGAGGACGTCGCAGACGAAGTCGAGGGCTTCTTCGGTAGTGCCGCTGAACCAGTACTGGTCTTCGTAGCTGTTATTGCTGGCCCTGTAGACGGCAAGGCCCCAGCGGTGCGCGGATCCGCTGTAGCGCAGTCGCATCAACGGCAGTTGCTGTCCGTCGGTCAGCTCGCCGGTGACGTAGGCGAAGTGGCCGTGGTAGCGCACGTGCACCGCGGCCAGTTGCGGCCACCTCTGCTTGGCCCGGGCCCGCAGCCGCTGCGGCAGGGACGTCTTGGTGGAGGCAGGTATTACCGGCATGGGTTCACATCCTGCCGGTCCGGCGTGTCCTGCCGGCTTGCGGCACGCCTGTCCGGCATCCTCGGCCGACCCTCGACAAGATCACCTTCGTTGGAAGCTGGCCGGTGTCTGCCCCTCACGCACGCCTGATCACCCTGACCGCCGCCGAACGACGGCGGCTCACTGTTCTGGCCTACTCCCACACTGCCGGCTACCAGCAGGTCATCCGGGCCCGGATCGTCTGCGATGCGGCCCGCGGCGACTCCAACGCCGCGATCGCCCGCCGGCACGACATCACCGTCGACACCGTGCGCCGCTGGCGGGGCCGGTTCGCCGACGAAGGCCTCGCTGGACTCGCCGACCGGCCCCGGCCCGGACGGCCGACCCGGTTCACCCCGGTCCAAGTCGCCGAAGTCACAGCCCTGGCCTGTCAACTCCCAGCCGAGACCGGCGCCCCGCTGTCGAAGTGGACGTGCCCGGACCTGGCCGCTGAAGTCGTCGACCGGGGCATCACCGCGTCGATCTCGGCGTCGACCGTCCGGCGGATCCTCGCCCGTGAGACGCTAAAACCCTGGCAACACCAGTCCTGGATCTTCATCCGTGACCCGCAGTTCACCGTCAAAGCCGCCCGGGTGCTCGGCCTCTACGCCCGTGAATACGATGGTGTCCCGCTCGGCTCCGACGAGTACGTGATCTCCAGCGACGAGAAGACCAGCATCCAGGCCCGCTGCCGCTGCCACCCCACCCTGGCGCCCGGGGCCGCCCGCACCATGCGGGTCAACCATGAATACCAGCGCAAAGGCGCCCTGGCCTACCTGGCCGCCTACGACGTCCACCGGGCCCAAGTGTTCTCTCACCGCTGCGCGAAGACCGGCATCCTCCCGTTCATGACCTTGGCCGAACAGGTCATGACCCGCGAGCCCTACGCGTCGGCGAAACGGGTGTTCTGGGTGGTCGACAACGGCTCCTCACACCGCGGTCAGGCCGCGATCGACCGTCTCACGGCACGGTTCCCGAACGCGGTCATGGTCCACACCCCAATCCACGCCTCCTGGACAAACCAGATCGAGATCTACTTCTCAATCATCCAACGCAAGGTCCTTACCCCCAACGATCTCACCAGCCTTGACCAGGTCGAAGACCGGCTCACCGCCTTCGAGCAGCGCTACAACGCGACCGCCCGGCCGTTCAGATGGAGATTCACCCCGGCCGACCTCGAGGACCTGATGGCCCGGATCGAGCGACACGAACAGAAAGAGCTCAACCTCCAGCAACCCGCCGGCTGCGACCACCAGCCTGCCGCACACGCCCTGGCCGCATAACCCCCGAAGGATTTACGAACTTAAGCACTTAGTTCGGCTCTGTTGCTGTCGGTGTTGCTGTCGACAGGTTCGTTACCTACCCGGACCGTCCAGAGGTCTCCCGGAACGACACCGCCCCCGGTCCTGCTCAACCGGGGGCGGGAGGCTGGCGGTGCTAGTGAGAGTATTTGCGCTGGTGACCGTGCACACTCTGCTCAGTGCCCTTGTACCAGCAGCCGCGAGCAGGGCATGAGACCCAGCTTCCCGCGCGTACGGCTTCGTCGATGACTGGCCGGCCCGGGCCATAGCCATGCTTGTGCAGCAGTTGGGCGACCTGGCTGCCGTATTCGGCGGCCACGAGGGCGGCTTCGGCAATCTTGTCGTGCCCTTGAGCGAAGAACGAGCCAATGCCCGTCTCCTTGCCGCAGCCGCACCAGCAGGTGCCTGTAGGGATCAATCGCGGAAGATCAGTCGTTGTCATTTAGCCAAGGTACCGCCCCTAGGAAGCATGTCAAGGTTCCATGCCAAGGGATGTCGCCACGGAAGCCGGTACCTGACGTTGCCGCCGGTTGCGTACTTGCCCGGCTCGGGTCACAGCACAGTGGTCAAAGAATCGGGGATGACATCCACCTCAGCCGGAATGCGCCACACCAACACACCATGTCCTCGCCGACCGTCACTCCGTCGGGGAACACAACTCGTCGGCCGTGCGGCTTGTCGACGTTCTCCACGTTCGTGTTGAACCGGTACGGTCCCCACACCTGGTTGGCAATCTGCTCCGCCGTTAGCCCGCCAGCCACCAAATGCCGTCCGCGGTCGGGTCGGTCGTCACGGATGCTGACGGTGACCCGATCGAGACGTTCGAGCGTGTACGGGCCGTCCAGCCGGATCCGAAGCTCGGCGCGCATGTTGTCCTTTGCCGCCACGCAGGTATAGGTGAACTGCGGCAGCAGGGCTGCCCAGCGCCTGTCACGCTCGGAGTCCGCCGCGACGCGGGCCGACGTGTGGGCCGCCTCGCTGGCTGATCGAGCCGCACGCCAGGCGAGGTATCCAGCGCCCGCGCCCGCAAGGGTGGCGACTGCTGACAGGCCTGCGAAGGTCAGGTTGTAGTCGATGTTCACGGCCGCAGTTTGCCCGCGGCCAGCGGCGCTCGTGCGCCCCCGATCGGTTTCGGTTGACCTGGCTGTTCGGGTCGCTGCTCCCCATCGTTCGGGCGACGTCCGGTCTGCTGTGGCTCCGGGCCTGACGGCCCTGGCGCCCGACCCCCGCCGGGGGGATCCGGTCTCAACCTGTCGGCTGGTGTCGGTCGGTGCCGGCCCGCGTCGATGAGCAGGTGCCGGACCTCGTCGGTTGACGTTCGGGTCCGGCCCGAATCAAGGCTCGCGCTGCCTTCTTGCTGCCTCACAAGCCTGGCGCCTCGCTCAGACGTCCAGCTCCGCCGGCCCTCTCACCGGCGGAGCTGGACTCCTTCGCTCCAGACGAGCGGAGACGGTCAGCGGGGCCCGCTCGTGTGCCGGTTTCGGGCAGCCCGCTCCTCCGCCGCGCGCCGGGCGTTGGCCTCCTTGATCTGAGCCTCCTCAAGCGCCTTGGCGTGGGCCTTGGCGATCTCTTGCGCGATGCGCTCCGCGTCCTTCGTCGTCTGGACGATGCCGTAGTCGGGGTTGGGCGGCGGCTGGTTGACTGCCATGACTGCACATCCTTCGGTTGGTGCCGCAACGGCTCGGGGGGCCGTTACGGCGTGTTGATGTTGCATCACCGATTGTGCGATGTCCGCGCAAGGGCGGCCTGCCGCCACGCCTTCTTCGCCCTTGATGCTGGAATGCCGGCCATCCCGACCTCTACGTCAACGCCGTTGCGTTTAGCGCCGTGAGCGGGAGGCAAGTCCTTTCTCGAAGACTGTGATTTCGGCGTGGAAGCTGTGGGTCTGTGCGGTTGTTGGGTGTTGTCCGGTGTTCGGGCCGTACTTGCTGGTCGGGTTCTTGCGGGTGCGGGCTTTGACGCGGGGGCGGCGCCATGCGGGCAGGAGGTTGGCCAGCGCGGCCTGGCCTATCACGCCGAGGAGGTCGGCGGGGCCATCAGGGAGGATCGCGCTGGCGGTGGTGATCGTGTCGACGGCGGTTTCGATGAGGATCGTGAAGCTGAACCGGTCCATGTCCATGCCCGGCTGGGTTGATGCGGCGTCTGCGGCCACGCGGATCAGGGCTTGGTAGGCGTCCACGCGCGCCCTGTGTCACCATGCCGAGCGATTCTCGCGCAGCGAGGACCGGGAGGAGCGCCGAAGGCACTCGACGAGGCGCACCATAAGATGCGCCTCGCCTGTGAGCAACTCCGGCTTTTGGGAAGCCCACGGGTGCAATTCGCCGCTCGGGCCGTCATCCATCACGCGTACGCGGTGCGTGTCCAGGGCGAAGAGGGCCGAGATCCACGAGCCGGGCAGCATCCGTCCAAGCCCCCCATCGGCAGGCTCAATGATGCCCTTCAGGAGTTTTACCGCGCGGTCCGAGAGCAGTTGAGGGCAGACGACCCCGAGGCGGTAATCCATGACGACGATCTCGATGTGATCGAGCGCGGGCTCCAGCCGTTGACCTGGGCCGAACGGTCCCAGTCGGCCTGATCGCTTGACTGCTTGCGCTGGCCGCCCAGCAGCGCTGCGACTACTCGCTCACAAGCTCTGCGCAGAGCGTCCGCACACGCTCGGGAGCGGCCGTACGCTCGGAGTGTCGTCCATGCCAGCCCTCGTCAGTGTGCCGCCGTCCGGTGCGGTTGCTAATGTCTGTCAGCGTTGCTGTCGACGCTCCTCGCCGGTACCTGCACGCTGTCGACGGGCGTGACCGCGAGATCGCCAGGGCACTGTCGGAGCTCGCTGCGCACGGTGATGTCGCACGGCTGCCCCGACACATCACGATGCGGAGCTAGTCGGATGACGATCGCACGGCGGCCCACTGCGGCGCTCTGACCTGCGAAAATGTACGTGCCTGACGATCGGACGGTTCCACGCGCCGCTCGCGCCGAGCCCCGAGGCAGAGACGGGCCCTTTCGTCGTTGGGTCGCGCTATGCGGTGCCGTCCGTGGCCATCAAGCCCACGGGCGACACAGGACGGCGGGTTCACTGGCGGAGGTTGTCGGCGAGGTCGCCGTTGCTGTGCGGTGCGCCGCCGGGCGGTGGTGGTGGTGGCCAGTGGCGGCGGACGGTGCGTTCGGACCGGCCGATCCGCTCCGCGATCTGGGCGGGGTGAAGGTCGGGGTCGCGATGGTGCCAGTAGGCCACCGCGGCGGCGGTGTCCGCGGGCGCCTTGTCCGCCGGCCTGTCGTCTGAGGGATCCGGCGGCTTCGCGGGGCTGCCGTCGCCGGGAAGCATCGGCCGTGTGTCGCTGGTCAGCATCTCCTCCCGCGTGTCGTCTTCGTGGGTGCGGGTGAGCGGCCGAGGCTGGTTGGCCGTGCTGGGTGTGCCGCCGGTGTTGTCGGCCTGCGGGTGGGGTCGGTGGCGTTTGCGAGGCGCAAGTGGCCGAGCCGGCTCGACGGTGAGGTTGCCGATGGCTTCTGGCACCGGATCCGGGTCGGACGGACGCGCGGATCCGATGGGCGTCGTGGAAGCGGATGGCATGCTTCGTTCTGGGGTGGTGGCGCGGATCCTGGCGGTGAGCTCGACGAGGCTGACGCTGGCGACGATGACGAGGCCGTCGACGGAGATGGGCAGCAGGTAGGCGGCACCGGCATCGGTTTCGCCGTAGCGGGCGGCGACGCCGACGAGATGCCAGTACGACACCCAGGCGGCGATGGCGGCGATGACGGCGGTAGCGGCGATGCGGATGACGCCCAGGGCCCGGCGGTGATGGGGGACGCGGGAGATCAGTTCGACGGTGAGGAGCAGTGCCAGGGGTGGCCACGCGGCGATGATCTGGCTGATGGGGTTCGGTCGGGCGTGTAGGACGTTCGCGGCGACGGAGGCGGCGACGCCGAGGGTGAGGGTGGCGCGTACCGCCCACCGCAGTCGATGCAGATGCTGGCCGCTTGCGGCGTGGCCGGCAGGTGTGGTGTCCGGTGTTGCGCTCATGCGGCTGGCCTGTCGGTGGGGCGGGTGCCGCGTCGGGGCTGGCGTAGGTGGGTGACGAGTTTGTCGGCCAGGGTGAGGGTGTCGTCGGCGGGTTCAGTGTCGATCTCGGCGAGGCGTCGGGGCAGGGTGCGGCGCAGGGCGCGGATGGTGTCGAGGTGGCCGAGGTCGGCGTGGGCGCGCATCGCGGCCTGGTAGAGGGTTTCGGTGTAGGGGTGCTGCTGCAGGGCGGTGTCGAGGACGGCGGTTTGGGCTGCGGGTTGGTCGGTGAGTTCCTCGATGAGGGCGGTGGTGGCGTCGAGGGCTTCTTGGCGTACGGCCTGCCGGTAGGGCTCGAGCCATTCGTAGTCGCAGCCGTCGGCGAGGGGGCGGTAGGCGTTCACGGCGCGGCGTAGCGCCTGGATGCGTTCGGGTGGGGATGCGGCGGTGTCGGCGGCGCGGATCGCGGCGCGCATGCGCCACAGGTCGATGTTGAAGCGGTCGGGGTTGAGTTGGTAGCGGTGGTGGGGGTGGGTGAGGTAGGTGCCGGGTCCGGCGTTGTGGCGTAGCACGGCGCGGAGGTCCGAGACGTAGGTGTGCAGCCGGTGCACTGCCTTGCTGGCGGGGGCGTCGGGCAGCAGGTCGTCCAGGATCGCTTCGACGGAGGCGCTGCCGTCGCGCACCGTCAGGTAAACCAGTAGTTCCAGGGATTTCGCGCGGAGGTTTCGCTGCGGATCGGCGTCGATGATGCTGGGCGGGCCGAGCACTGTCACCGTGATCTGGTGCGGCTGCGACGGTTGGGTGGGTGCCTGCGGGGGGTCGAGGGCTGGCGTGTCGGGCCGGGTCGGTTCGACGGCGGCTGGGGGCTGGCCGCTGCGGCTGGGTGTGTCGGGTTCTGTCGGGGTGGTGGCGTCGCCGCTGGCCGGGGTGCTGTCCGTTTCGACGGGGTCCGGATCGGGTCCGGCGGTGGACGCTGTAGCGGGGGACGTCGGGTCCGCGTCCTGCTCGTCAGCGCGGCGCCGATCGGTGCCGCGGGCCTGCGGATGCGGTGGTTCCGTGGTAGCTGTCAGGGGTGGTGCGGGCTGGGTGTGGGTGGGTGGGGCTTCGGTGGGGGCGGGTGCGGGGGGCTGCCCGGTGTGGGATTCGGCGAGGGTTGCGAGGAGGTCGGTGGTCTCGGTCGGGTTGAGCACCGTGGGGCGGCCGATGTCTGCGGGGTGGGAGCCCGGCGGGGCGTCGCCGTCGGCTGGGGTGGTGGTGCCGTCGGCGGCGACGTGGACGGTGTTGCCTTCCGGCCAGGAGCCGAGCAGCGCGCCGTGGATGTCCAGGCGTTGGCCCTGGGTGAGCAGGGCGGCGATGCGGGAGCGTTCGTGGCGGTTGGTGGTGTCGGCGAGCAGCATGATCGGTGGGAGGGGTTCTTCGTAGGGGTCGGCGGCGCGTAGTTCGGTGACGTTGTCGACCTCGTGTTGGTAGAGCAGTCGGGTGCGGTGCAGGGCTTGGGTTTCCAGGAGTTCGAGGGCTTCGTCGAGGCCGGTGGTGATGGTCAGTCTTGGTGTGTGGGGCAGGTTGACGGTGGCGGCGCCCAGCAGGGTCGCTGCGGTCGCCGATGGCATGACCACTTGGCTGCGGGCGTCGGGGTGGTCCGCGCCGCCGGTGGCCAGGGCCGCGGTGAGGAACCCGCGGGCGGCGGCGTCTGCTCCGGGTCCGGTCAGACCTAGACCGGCTGGCGGCCAGATCGCCGACAGCGGGTGCGCGAGGGCTGGCGCTATTGGCAGGGCTTCAGCACCGTCGCGGGCATGGTCCAGGTGAGGCGAACGGGGTTCGCCGTCGGCGACATCGTCCTCGTCGGGGCCGCCGCCGGGGTCGGCGGGATCTTGGGCGTCGATGGCGTCATGGTGCGCGTTGTTGGCGTCGTGGCCCGCCTCGTTGGGCTGGGCGGCAGCGAGTCTCAGGTTGCGGCGGATCTGGTTGACCACGCGGGGCATCGGCGCCAGGTCCGGGTCATCCATGCGGGGCGATGCTGAGGGTTTGCGGGGCACGTAGCGGCGTCGGCGGTGCGCCCAGACCAGGGCGACGGCGGCGGCGATGGCCACGGCCAGGCCGAGGTCGACCCAGCTGCCGGTCGGCAGCGGCACCCCCCGCACATGGCGTTGCTCGCCTCGGCCGTCCGGGGTGGTTGCGGGCGCCGGTCGGGACGCCGTTGGGGTGGGCGAGACGGCCGTGTCATCACGGGGTGTGGCGGTGGCGGTCGGGGTGCCGGACGGTTCTTCTGATCGGTGAGGTGCGGTCGTGCCGGACGTGGGGTGAGCTGGCGGCGGCGTCGCGTCGGGCTGCGGCGTGCGTGGTTTCGGTCTCGTCGGGGATGCCTCTTGAGCAGGCGGATTGGCCGGCTGCGAGTCCCCGGCGATGGGCAACTGGAGGGCCCAGCCGGGATAGATCAGGTCGGGGTCGTGCAGCGTCCCACCAACCTTGTAGTGGGTGCCGCGGTTGACGGCGAAGATGTCGCGCCAGCGGTCCGCGTCGCCGAGACACCGCTGAGCAATGCCGGACAGGGTGTCACCGCGCCGGACGGTGTAGGTGCTGTGAGGTTCGCCTTCGGGGCGGGAGGTGCCGGTCGGCCGGTCAGCGGCGTGAGGTGTGGAGGTGACGGCGTGCGTCGGCCGGGGCGGATGGACGGCCTCGTCGGAGGTGGTGACGGTGGGGGTGCCGGCGGCGTGCGCGGGGACGGTGCTGGCGCTGATGGCGGTGACACCCAGGATGGCGGCGGTGAGGCTTCGCAGCGGCCCGGGTAGGTGCAGCGCCGGCAGCCATCGCAGCATCCGGGTGAGCCGGGTGTAGGCGTGGGCGGTGACGGCGGTGGCCAGCAGCGCCCACATCAGCCATGCCGCGATGTACGCGAGGGCGGCGAGGAAACCGGCGGTCATGGGCTGCTGGATCCATTCCTGCAGCGTGGCCGTCCACGACCCGCCGAGGTCAGGCCAGTCGGCGAGGTGGATGAGCACGGCCGGTACGACCGCGAGCAGAAGTGCACAGGTCGTCATCGTGACTGCCGACGACGCTCGGGTTCTCATCGCTGCCTCCTGCCTGTCGATCGTGGTCCCCAGGGCTGAGCGGCGAGTTGACATCGTGCTGGGGTGCCGCATGCCGGGTGCTGATGCGAGTCGACGCTATGGGGGCCGGGCGGGCGCCGTCGCGGCTTGCTGGCTGACAGGACCTCACACCGCCTCACACAACCTGACACCCGCAGGTCAGGGGCCTTCGCGTCACACGAGGGCTGGCCGTCGGCCGGGGGTGAGGTGACCGGTGCGCCAACGGTTCTGGCGGTGAACAGTTGGTGTTATCGGCCCGGAACGGCGCTGTTGCTCGGCCGTGCGGCCGTTTCTCTGAGCTCGTTGCCGGGTTCGAGGCCTGCCTCGGCGAGGCGGCGGCTGTAGCTGTCGTGCAGTTCGGCGGCCGCGTCGTGGTCGCCGAGGGCCGCGAGGACGTTCATCGCCCGCACGTGCAGGTCGGCGTTGTAGGGGTCGACGCGGATGCCTTGTTGCAGCAGGGCCAGGGCGTGGTGCGGGTCGGATGCGGCGGCGGCGAGGGCCATGTGGGCGTCGATGACGTGCCGGCGGGTGGCTTCTCGGACCGGGTCCAGCCACGGCCATGGGCGGCCGGCGGCGAGGTCGCCGGGGTAGGCGTCGATGATGGCCTGCCACGCGGTCGTGGTGTTGGTGACGGCGGTGGCGGCGTGCTGGACCGCGGTGTGGAAGCGCCACAGGTCCACGTCCAGGTGTTCAGGGTTGAGGCGGTAGCGGTCATCGGTGTGGTCGACGATCGCAAGGCCGCAGGCGGCCCGGACGGTGCCGCGCAGCTCGCTGAGTGTCGTGTAGAGGCGGCCGGTGAGCGAGTGTCGGGGCAGGCCCGGCCAGATGGCGTCGACGAGGTCTCGGCTGTGCGCCCCGTCGGGGTGGGCGGCGAGGAACACTAGTGCCTGCATGGCCGCGGTGCGGCGGATGGCAATCGGCTCACCGTCGAAGGCCAGCATCGGGTTACCCAGGACCCGCAGCTGCAGGCGGTGGCCGGGGGCAGCGGGTCGGGGACGGGGGTCGGGTCCGGTTGCCTGCCGCGGCACGCGGGGCCGGGATCGCTGCACGGCGTGTGGGGAGGGCTCCGGTGCGGGCTGGTCGGGTGGTGGGTCGGTGTGGGCGATCACGGTGAGCAGGTCGATGGCCGCCTGCGCGTCGAGCACGCACAGCCGTGGTCCGCGCCACTCGGGTCGATCAGGGTCGTGGGTGTGGCCCGCGGCGTCGACCTGCCATGTCGCGGCGGCTGGCCATCCGCCCAACACCACGACGGTCGCGGCGGCAGGCGGCAGGACGGCCAACCGCTGCGTGCCTGGACCGGACGGTGGTTCGTCGGTGATCAGAACAACGGCCGCCCGGACGTCCGGCAGGTCGTCGCTCCGGCGTGGCTCGGCTAGCCCGTGGGGGTCATGGCCGCGAGTTCGGGAATCAATAGCCTGCATCCCCTCGTCGACGCTGGAAACGACCTGCAGCCGTGGCAGGTGCGGAGGTAGTTCCTCGGCGGCGGAGCCGAGCAGGCCGGCGAGGGCGGTGCGGGTGACGACGAGCGACACCGCCGGATGGCGGTGTGCGGTCAGCAGGGCGGTGACCAGCAGGCCCCTCGCCGCGGCCGCGGCGCCCGCTCCGTTGAGCCCCACACGCGGGGCCGGGAGGCCGGAGACGAGGGCCAGCATCGCGCCGGAGGATCCGCCACCATCCGGGGTGGCGTCGCCCGGCTGCGGTGCCGGGGGGTGGTCGGCGAGGGCGGCTTGCAGATCGT
>NZ_JBSGJR010000203.1:0-10620 GCF_053605645.1 Micromonospora sp. NPDC003776 | reverse complement strand
GCACCAGGACGTGAACACGATCAGCACACCCACCACCGGCCACCGGCCACGCGGAGCCGCCCTGGGCGCAGGATTCCACCTCCACGCCCACGCGAGCCCACCAAGGTGGGAAACGATCCCGGAAACACACTCCGACCCAGGATCGCTTAGCTAATTAGAGACGCTGGTGAACCAGCGCTCGCCCCGCTCACCCACGGGTTTCATCTGATCGCTCTCCCGACCGGCGTTCCTGACAGGGACACCAGGTATGTGTCGCGGGCGGGGTGGATCGTTACCGGGGGCGCGGAACGGGTGCCGGAACGCCACCGCCCCGGCGTGGGCCGGGGCGGTGGGCAGGTCCGAGTGGGGACTAGAAGCGGGGCATGCCGCCGAACTGGCGGTCCCCGGCGTCGCCGAGGCCGGGCACGATGAACATCTTGTCGTTCAGGCCCTCGTCGATGGAGGCGGTGACCAGGCGCATCGGCAGGCCGCTCCGCTCCAGCCGCTCGATGCCGACCGGCGCGGCGAGGACGCACAGCACCGTGATGTCGGTGCAGCCGCGCTCGGCGAGCAGCCGGCAGCAGTGCTCCAGCGAGCCACCGGTGGCGAGCATCGGGTCGAGGACCAGCACGGGCAGGCCGGTCAGGTCCCGGGGCAGCGACTCCATGTACGCGCGCGGCTCGTACGTCTCCTCGTCGCGGGCCAGGCCGACGAAGCCCATCGACGACTCGGGCAGCAGGCCGAGCGCGGCGTCGGCCATGCCGAGACCCGCCCGCAGCACCGGCACCAGCAGCGGCGGGTTCGCCAGCCGGGTGCCCTCGGCGGCGGTGACCGGCGTCTGGATCTGGTACTTCTCGACCGGGAACGAGCGCGCGGCCTCGTACACCAGCATCGTGGTGAGTTCGTGCAGCGCGGCCCGGAACGACGATGAGTCGGTCCGGGCGTCCCGCATGGCGGTCAGCCGCGACTGGGCGAGCGGGTGGTCAATGACGTGTACGTCCACGATCGCTCAACCTACCGCGCGCCGGCCGGCCGCACTGCGGGTGCCGGTTGACCAGCGACGCCGCTCACGTATGGCGCTCGCGTCCCGGGCCACGTGACCAAGATCACTCGACGCGCGGGTGCGTACTATTCGGGGCATGACGGCGACAGCGACGTCGGCCCGGTCGGACCTCTCCGAGCTGGGACGATCCGAGACCGCTCTGCGGACCTTCCTGCACGGCCTGCCCGGCGTGGATCAGGTCGGCGCGGAGCAGCGGGCGGCGCAACTCGGCACCCGCTCCATCAAGACCACGGCCAAGGCCCAGGCCATCGACCTGGCCATCCGGATGGTCGACCTGACCACCCTCGAAGGGGCCGACACCCCCGGCAAGGTGCGGGCGCTCGCCGCCAAGGCGCTGCGGCCCGACCCGGCCGACCCGTCCTGCCCGCACGTCGGCGCGGTCTGCGTCTATCCGGCGATGGTCCCGTACGTGGCCGAGGTGCTGGCCGGGTCCGGCGTGCACCTGGCCAGCGTGGCGACCGCCTTCCCGTCCGGCCAGGCGCCCCTGGAGGTCAAGCTGGCCGACACCCGGGCTGCGGTCGAGGCCGGGGCCGACGAGATCGACATGGTGATCAACCGGGGCGCCTTCCTGGCCGGCCGCTACCAGGAGGTCTACGACGAGATCGTGGCCACCAAGGAGGCCTGCGGGGACGCCCACCTCAAGGTGATCCTGGAGACCGGCGAGCTGGCCACCTACGACAACGTGCGGCGCGCCTCCTGGCTGGCCATGCTGGCCGGCGGCGACTTCATCAAGACCTCCACCGGCAAGGTGCCGGTCGCGGCCACCCCGCCGGTGACGCTGGTGATGCTGGAGGCGGTCCGCGACTTCCGCGCCGCCACCGGGCGGCAGGTCGGTGTGAAGCCGGCCGGCGGCATCAAGACCACCAAGGACGCGATCAAGTACCTGGTCATGGTCAACGAGACCGTCGGCCCGGACTGGCTGGACCCGGACTGGTTCCGGTTCGGCGCGTCCAGCCTGCTGAACGACCTGCTCATGCAGCGCACCAAGCTGAAGACCGGCGTCTACGCCGGTCCCGACTACTTCACCCTGGACTGAGCGGATGTTCGAATACGCCCCCGCCCCCGAGTCGCGCTCGGTGGTGGACATCAAGCCCTCGTACGGGCTCTTCGTCGACGGTACGTTCGTCGACCCGGTCGACGGCGGCAGCTTCAAGTCGATCAACCCGGCCTCCGAGGAGGTCCTCGCCGAGATCGCCGAGGCCGGCGAGGCGGACGTGGACCGCGCGGTCCGCGCCGCCCGGAAGGCGTACGAGCAGGTCTGGGGCCCGATGCCGGGCCGCGACCGGGCCAAGTACCTGTTCCGGATCGCCCGGCTCATCCAGGAGCGCTCCCGCGAGCTGGCCGTGCTGGAGTCGCTGGACAACGGCAAGCCGATCAAGGAGTCGCGCGACGTCGACGTGCCCCTGGTCGCCGCGCACTTCTTCTACTACGCCGGCTGGGCCGACAAGCTGGAGCACGCCGGCTTCGGTCCGAACCCCCGGTCGCTCGGCGTCGCCGCCCAGGTCATCCCGTGGAACTTCCCGCTGCTCATGCTGGCCTGGAAGATCGCGCCCGCCCTCGCCGCCGGCAACACCGTGGTGCTGAAGCCGGCCGAGACCACCCCGCTGACCGCGCTGCTCTTCGCCGAGATCTGCCAGCAGGCCGAGCTGCCCGCCGGTGTGGTCAACATCGTCACCGGCGCCGGCGACACCGGCCGGACGCTGGTCGAGCACCCGGGCGTGGACAAGGTCGCCTTCACCGGTTCCACCGAGGTCGGCAAGGCCATCGCCCGCGCGGTCGCCGGCACCCGGAAGAAGCTCACCCTGGAGCTGGGCGGCAAGGCCGCCAACATCGTCTTCGACGACGCCCCGGTCGACCAGGCCGTCGAGGGCATCGTCAACGGCATCTTCTTCAACCAGGGGCACGTCTGCTGCGCCGGCTCCCGCCTGCTGGTCCAGGAGTCCGTCGCGGACCGGGTGCTGGAGTCGCTGAAGCGGCGGATGGCCCAGCTTCGGGTCGGCGACCCGCTGGACAAGAACACCGACATCGGCGCGATCAACTCGGCCGCCCAGCTGGCGCGCATCCGGGAACTCTCCGACGCCGGCTCCGCCGAGGGCGCGGAGCGCTGGTCGCCCGCGTGCGAGCTGCCGGACCGGGGCTTCTGGTTCGCGCCGACCATCTTCACCGGGGTCACCCAGGCGCACCGGATCGCCCGCGAGGAGATCTTCGGCCCGGTGCTGTCCGTGCTGACCTTCCGCACCCCGGCCGAGGCGGTGGAGAAGGCCAACAACACCCCGTACGGGTTGTCGGCCGGGATCTGGACCGACAAGGGCTCCCGGATCCTGTGGATGGCCGACCGGCTGCGCGCCGGCGTGGTCTGGGCCAACACGTTCAACAAGTTCGACCCCACCTCGCCGTTCGGCGGCTACAAGGAGTCGGGCTACGGCCGCGAGGGCGGCCGGCACGGGCTGGAGGCGTACCTCAATGTCTGAGCGGGTCGCGGTACGCAAGACGTACAAGCTCTTCATCGGCGGGAAGTTCCCACGCAGCGAGTCGGGACGGTCGTACATCGTGCAGGACTCCAACGTCTCCCTGGCCTCCCGCAAGGACGCGCGGGACGCCGTGGTCGCCGCCCGGGCCGCCGTGAAGGGCTGGGCCGGGGCGACCGCGTACAACCGGGGGCAGATCCTCTACCGGGTCGCCGAGATGCTGGAGGGCCGGCGCGACCAGTTCATCGCGCTCGGCGCGTCGGCGGACGAGGTCGACGCGGCGATCGACCGCTGGGTCTGGTACGCCGGCTGGTCCGACAAGCTCCCCCAGGTGTACGGCGGGGCGAACCCGGTGGCCGGCCCGTACTTCAACCTGTCCGCGCCCGAGCCGACCGGGGTGGTGGCCGTGGTGGCCCCCGAGGCGCCGGCGCTGCTCGGCCTGGTCAGCGTGATCGCTCCGGCGATCGTCACCGGCAACACCGTCGTGGTGGCGGCCTCGCCGGCCGCGCCGCTGGCCGCGGTGACCCTGGCCGAGGTGCTGGCCACCTCCGACCTGCCGGGCGGCGTGGTCAACATCCTCACCGGGAAGCTGTCGGAGACCGTGCCGACGCTGGCCGCGCACATGGACGTCAACGCGATCGACCTGACCGGGGTGACCGACGCCGAACTGGCGGCGGAGCTGGAGGTCAAGGCGGCCGAGAACCTCAAGCGCGTGCTCCGGCCGGCCCCCGCGGACCACGACTGGTTCGCGGACCCCGGCGTGACCCGGATGACCGTGCTCCTGGAGACCAAGACCGTCTGGCACCCCAAGGGCGTCTAGGTCCGCGCTGATTCACGGAAAGAGTGGCTTCCGCGCGGCGGATGGCCACTCTTTCCGTGTATGAAGGCCTTCCGGGTGGTGGTGGGGGCGGGTCTACTACGGGGGGTAGGATTGCCGGGTGACTCGGCTGGGGGACCTTGAGCGTGCGGTGATGGACGTGTTGTGGGACTCGTTCCCCGCCACGTCCGACGGAGTGACCGTGCGGGAGGTCGCCGACGCCCTGGCCGGGCGCGAGCTGGCGTACACGACGGTGATGACGGTCCTGGACCGGCTGGCCGGCAAGGGCATGGTGCAGCGCGAACGCGAGGGGCGGGCCTGGCGCTACCGGGCCGCGGCCAGCCGCGAGGCGCACATCGCCCAGCTCATGCTCGACGCCCTCGACCTCGGCGGCAGCCGCGACGCGGCGCTGGTGCGCTTCGCCCGCTCGGTGACCGGGACGGAGGCCGAGGTGCTGCGCGCGGCGCTCGGCGCCGAGGCGGGACTGGCCGGCTCCGGGCCGGCCGAGCGGGAGGGCGGGCTCACCGACCGGGTCGAGGACCCGCGGGCCGGGCATCCGGCGCTGGCCGACGAGGCGACGGACCGGTAGGGCGGCCGCCGTGGCGTACGCCGTGCACTTCGCCGCGACCATCCTGGCCTGCTGGCTGACCGCGCAGGTCCTCACCGTCTCGAAGTGGACCTGGCGGGCGCCGCGGGTGGCCATCGTGTGCTGGCAGGCGGTGGGGCTGGCGCTCGGCCTCTCCGCGATGGGCCTGCCGATGGCGGTCGGGCTGGCCGCGTACGACCGGCCGACCGGCAGCGCGCTGGTCGCCCTCGCCGAGGACCTCGCCCACGGCAACCTGCCGGCCGGGCTGGGCGCGGTGCACCTGGGCCTGGTCGGGATCGGCTTCGGCATCGGCGCGGTGCTGCTCACCACGACGGTACGCAGCGTCCACGGCACCTTGCGCGCCCAGCGCCGGCACCGGGAGCTGCTCAGCCTGGTCGCCCGCCGCGACCCGACCGTCCCCGGCGCGCTGGTGCTCGACCACCCGAGCGCGGCCGCGTACTGCCTGCCGGGGGTGCGGCCCCGGGTGGTGGTGAGCGCCGGCACGCTGAGCCTGCTGGACCGGGCCGAACTGGCGGCGGTGCTGACCCACGAGCGGGCGCACGCCCAGGAGCGGCACGACCTGGTGCTGCTGCCGTTCACCGCGCTCTGCCGGGCGCTGCCCTGGTTCGGCTGGGTCCGGGACGCGCACGCGCAGGTGGCGCTGCTGGTCGAGATGCGCGCCGATGACAAGGCCCGCGAGCTGCACGCCGACGCGCCGCTGGCCGGGGCGCTGCGCCGATTCGCCGCCGCCGGCCACCGGGTGACCCCGGCCGGCGCGCTCGGCATCGGCGACCGCGACCTCGACGTACGGGTGCAGCGGCTGCTGATCCCCGACCGGCCGCCCCGGCTGCTCGGCGGCACCGCACTGGCGGTGGCGACCACCCTGGCCGCCCTGCCGATCTCGCTCTTCCTGAGCTGACCCCGGTTCCATCCCCTACGGGGCCGATAAGTAGACACTCTACGTGTAGGCTCTCTACGTCAAGTGAGCCGACCCATCGGAGCCCTGGCCATGGACACCCTGCTCCTCGCCCGCCTTCAGTTCGCCGCCACCACGTCGCTCCACTTCCTGTTCGTGGCGGTCACCCTCGGGCTGGTCACCCTGCTGGTCGGGGTGCAGACCGCCGGCTTCATCACCGGCAAGCCGGTGTACGAGCGGCTCACCCGTTTCTGGGGCCAGCTGTATGTGATCAACTACGTGCTCGGCATCGGCACCGGCCTGGTGATGGAGTTCCAGTTCGGGCTGAACTGGAGCGGCCTGTCGCGCTACGTCGGCAACGTCTTCGGCGCGCCACTGGCCGTCGAGACGCTGCTCGCCTTCGTGCTGGAGTCCACCTTCCTCGGCATGTGGATCTTCGGTTGGCACCGGCTGCGCAAGGGCGTCCACCTCGCCCTGCTGTGGGGCGTCGCGCTGACCGCGTACGCCTCGGCGTTCTGGGTGCTGGTCGGCAACGCCTGGCTGCAGCACCCGGTCGGGTACGAGATCCGCGACGGCGTCGCCCACCTCACCGACTTCGGCGCGCTGCTCACCAACCCCACGCTCGGCTTCGCCTTCGGGCACGTGCTCGCGGCCAGCCTGGTCACCGGCGGGATGCTGATGTCCGCGGTGAGCGCGTACCACCTGATCCGGCGTACCCCGGACTTCGCGCTGTTCCGAAAGTCGCTGCGGCTCGGCCTGCTCACCACGGCCGTCGCGGTGGTTTTCCTGATCGGCTTCGGCTTCGCCCAGTTCGGCCCGGTCGGGCGGGTGCAGCCGACGAAGTTCGGCGGCGGGCCGGACCGGGACGCGCTGGTCGCCGAGTGGACGGCGAAGTTCGGTCCCGGCGACTACGTCCCGCCGACTCTCTCCAACGTCGGCCTCGGCTTCATGATCCTCATCGGCTTCGGCCTCTTCTTCGGCCTGCTGATCGTCCCGCTGCTCTGGCGGGACTGGCTCATCCGGCTGCGCTTCCCGCTCTGGCTGGTGCTGCTCGCCCTGCCGTTCCCCTTCGTCGCGTTGATCCTCGGCTGGATCGCCCGGGAGGTCGGCCGCCAGCCCTGGGCGGTCTACGGCCTGCTCCCCGTCGACCGGGCCGTCTCGCCGGTCGGTTCCGGCCTGATGCTCACGTCACTGATCGGCTTCACCCTGCTGCTCGGCGCCCTCGCCGTCACCAACTGGGTGCTGCTGGCCCGGCACGCCGCCCGGGGCGCGGCCGACCCCGCCCTCGGCCGGCCACCCGCGCCCGACACCGACACCCACCCGCAACCCGTGTTCGCCTGAGGGAGCCCGCCGTGGAACTCGTCTGGTACGCCCTGTTCGGCCTCTTCTTCGCCGCCTACCTCGTCCTCGGCGGCTACGACTACGGCGTCGGGCTGCTGCTGGCCCGGGGCGCCACCGAGGAGCGCCGGCGGGGCGCGCTCACCGCCCTCGGGCCGTTCTTCCTCGGCAACGAGGTCTGGCTGGTGGCCGCCGCCGGCACCCTGCTCGGCGCCTTCCCCACCCTCGAGGGCGAGCTGCTCTCCGGCTACTACCCGGCGGTGTTCGGTGCCCTCGTCGGGGTGGTGCTGGTGACCGTCGGGGTGCAACTGCGCAGCCGGCCCCGGGGCGCGTCGGCGCGGACCGCCTGGGACCGGGTGGTGGTGGCCGGCAGCGTGCTGGCCGCGCTCGGCTGGGGCGCCCTGCTCGGCGGGCTGCTCCAGGGCCTGCCGCTGCACGCCGACGGGCACGTCGACGGGGTGGGCCACCTGTTCACCCCGTTCGTGGCCGCCGTCGCGCTGGCGATGCTGGCCCTGGTCGCCGTCCAGGGTGCGACGTTCCTCACCCTCCGCCTGCCGGCGGCCGGCGCCGCCTCGCTCGCCCGGGTGGCCCGCCGGCTGGTGCCGGTGGCGCTCGCCGCGCTCGCCGCGGCCACCGTCCTGGGCCTGCTCTCCGACCGGGTACGCGCCGCGGTGGCGCGGCCGGGGGTCGGCGTACTCCTGCCGGTGGCGCTGGTGGTGGCGCTGCTGGTGGCCCGCGCGGCGCTCGGCCGGGGGCGGTCCGGGGTGGCCTTCACGGCGACCAGCGCGGCGCTGGCGCTGCCGGTGGTGCTGGTCGGCGCGGCGCTCTGGCCCCGGGTGCTGTTCTCCACCGTCGATCCGGCCGCCTCGCTGAGCGTGGCCGACGGCGCGGCGAGCGGGCCGACCCTGTCACTGCTGGGCTGGCTCGTGCTGCCGCTGGTGCCGGCCCTACTAGGCTTTCAGGCGATGTGCTGGTGGGTGTTCCGGGGACGGACTGACGGCAGGGCACCGGTGTACTGGTGAATCGCCGCCCGTTCGACCCGCGTCTGCTGCGCCGGGTCCCCGCGGCCCGGCGCGACCTCGCCGTGCTCGCGGTGTTGGGTGGGCTGACCGCGCTGCTGGTGGTCGCGCAGGCCACCGCGCTGGCCACCCTGCTGGCGACCGCCGTCGACGGGCGGCTGCACCGGCCGGCGCTGGCCGGGTTCGTGGCGGTGGTGGCCGCTCGCGCCCTGGTGAGCTGGGCGCAGGGCACGGTGGCGGCCCGGGCGGCGGCCACCGTCAAGGCGACCCTCCGCGCCGACCTGCTCCGCGCGGTCGGCCGGCACGGCCCCACCTGGGTCGCCGGCCAGCGGGCCGGGCAGCTCGCCACCCTCACCGGGCGCGGCCTGGACGCGCTCGACCCCTACTTCACCGGCTACCTGCCGCAGCTGGTGCTCAGCGTGACGGTGCCGCTGGCGGTGCTGGCCCGGATCGTGCTGGCCGACTGGAGCTCGGCGCTGATCATCGCGCTGACCATCCCCCTCATCCCGATCTTCGGCGCGCTGCTCGGCTGGCAGGCGCAGGCCGCCACCGAGCGGCAGTGGCGGCGGCTGTCGCTGCTCGGCGGGCACTTCCTCGACATGGTCGCCGGGCTGCCCACGCTGCGCGCGTTCGGTCGGGCCCGGGCCCAGGTCGATGTGGTGCGCCGGATGGCCGACGGGCACCGCCAGGCCACCATGCGGACGCTGCGGATCGCGTTCCTCTCCGCGCTCGTCCTGGAGCTGGTCGCCACCCTGTCGGTGGCCCTGGTCGCGGTGCCGGTCGGCATCCGGCTGCTCGGCGGCGGCATCACGCTCGCCACCGCCCTGCTGGTGCTGCTGCTCACCCCGGAGGCGTACCTCCCGCTGCGGGCCGCCGGCAGCCGCTTCCACGCCAGCATGGAGGGCCTCACCGCGCTCGACGAGGCGCTCACCCTGTCGGCCGTCCCGGAGGCGGCCGGGCCGGGCGGCGGCCCGCTGCCGGCCCCGGACGGCCACGGTGTGATCCGTTTCGAGGGCGTCACCGTCGAGTACGAGCGGACCATCGCCCTGCGCGACGTCACGTTGACCATCCGGCCCGGCGAGCGGATCGCCGTCATCGGGCCCAGCGGCGCCGGCAAGAGCACCCTGCTCAACCTGCTCCTCGGCTTCGTCGCCCCGACCACCGGTCGGGTGACCGTCGACGGCGTCGACCTGGCCGACGTCGACCTGGACGCCTGGCGGCGGCAGCTGGCCTGGGTGCCGCAGCGCGCCCACCTGTTCGCCGGCTCGCTGGCCGACAACATCCGCCTCGGCACGCCGGACGCCCCGGACAGCGCGCTCGCCGGAGCGGTCGGCGACGCCGCGCTGGACGAGGTGGTCGCCGCCCTGCCCGACGGGCTGGCCACCGTGCTCGGCGAGCGCGGGCACGGCCTGTCCAGCGGACAGCGACAGCGGGTGGCGCTGGCCCGGGCGTTCCTCCGGGACGCGCCGCTGGTGCTGCTCGACGAGCCGACCGCCCGGCTGGACACCGCCAGCGAGGCCGTCGTGCTGGCCGCCACCCGCCGGCTGGTGGCCGGGCGTACCGCGCTGCTGGTCGCGCACCGGCCCGCGCTGCTCGAGGACGCCGACCGGATCCTCCGGGTGGAGGACGGCCGGGTCACCGAGCTGAGCCCGACCCCGGCCGGAAAGGTGGCCTGATGAGCGACCGCCCCGAGCCGGACGGCATCGAGTCCCGGCGGCCGGACCAGCCGGTCCGGGCCGTGCCGGGCGGCGTCTCCCGGGACGGGACGACCCCGGCCGCTCGCGATCCCGGCGCGCCGACCGCCGCCGAGGCCAGCCCCGTCGAACTGCTGCCCGCCGGGCCCGCACCGACCGCCACCGCCCCGGACACCGCGGCCACGACGGGGGCCCGCGCCGAGCGGGCGGTGCTCCGGCTGGCCCGGCCGTACCTGGGCCGGCTGGTGGGAGCCGGCCTGCTCGCCGCGGCCACCGAGTTCGCCGGGCTGGCCCTGATGGCGACCGCCACCTGGCTGCTGATGAGCGCCGCCGGGCGGCCGACGCTGGACCGGCTGACCGTCGCGATCGTCGCGGTCCGCGCCCTGGCGGTGAGCCGGGGCGTGTTCCGCTACACCGAACGGCTCGCCGGGCACGACGCCGTGCTCCGGATGATCACCGATGTCCGGGCCCGGGTCTTCGCCACCCTCGCCGGCCGGCGCGACGGCGCCGTCCAGCGCACCGGGGACGCGCTGAGCCGCCTGGTCTCCGACGTGGAGGCGGTGCAGGATCTGCTGCTGCGGGTGCTCGTGCCGGGGGCGGCCGCCGCGCTGGTGAGCCTGCTCGCGATCGGCGGGGCCGCGCTGATCTCGCCCCCGGCGGCCGGCGTGCTCGCCGTCGGGCTGGTGGTGGCCGGGGTGGCCCTGCCCGCGCTGGCCACCGCGCTCACCCGCCGGGCCGCC
>NZ_JBSGJR010000202.1:0-10661 GCF_053605645.1 Micromonospora sp. NPDC003776 | reverse complement strand
AACACATCCGCCGGGAGGCGACCGTTGGCGTTGAGGAACCTGGCCACCTGCCGGGTGCGCGCGTTGATGACGTTGGCGGGCAGATCCTTCCCGCCGGGGATCGCCTTCCGCACCTGCTCCCACTCCTGCCCGGTGCGCTTGCGCGGATCGGCCGGCCAGGATGCCAGGACTCCGGCGGTCAGATCGGCACGCCATGTCACCGAGCGCAGCGCTCGCCCGGCCTGTTCTTGAGCCATCCGCACGATCCGGTCATTGACCCTTACCCCCGCCGGGGCGGTGACGGTCCAACCCAGCCGCCTCAGCGCCATCCACGCGTTCGACGGCAACCGTCGGCCACCCGCGTCCACGCCGGAGGCCAACACCTGCACATCGGCGACGTTCCACCGCTGCGCCAACAGTCCGGAAACCATGCCCGCCACCAGATCGGCGCACCAGCCGACACGCTCGGCCAGCACGGCCTGGGACAGGACCTTGCCGGTCTGCTCATCCAGGCCGGCGCGCACAAGAGCGCGGACGCACGCGGTCCGGGAGGCCTCGCCCTCAGCCAGCGACACCGCGCGACTCACCCGCCAACCTCACGTCGCCCCAGACCCGGGCCAGCCCGCACAACCCCGCCACGCGACAGCACTGACCGCCGGCACAGACCCCCCACAGCCCCGCATCAAACCAGAAGACACCGACACCCACGACCGGCCCACGATCACTGACGATCCTTAACCAAGTCCCCGAGCCTGATCGACGTGGTCCGGCCGACCGGGGCGATCGGCGTGATCGGGCTCTACCTGGCCGAGGATCCGGGTGCCCCGGACGAGCACTCGGCCCACGGCGAGCTGCTGGTCCGGATGGGCAAGTTCTTCGAGAAGGGCCTGCGGGTGGGGACCGGGCAGGCCAACGTCAAGGCGTACAACGAGTACCTGCGTAACCTGATCATGGCGGGACGGGCGGAGCCGAGCTTCGTGGTGAGCAAGGAGGTGCCGCTGGACGCGGCGCCCGAGGCGTACCAGCACTTCGACCGGCGCGAGCCGGGCTATTCGAAGGTGGTGCTCAAGCCGGCGGCCTGAACGGCTTGCTCCTGACGCGACGTCAGGTCATAGCGTCGGTCCCCGTCGCCGCAGGGTGCGGTGACGCGAGAGGGAGTGGGACGTGGCGTCCACCTGGCGGATCGGCGAGCTGTGCCGGCGTACCGGGCTGACCGTCCGGACCCTGCACCACTGGGACCACGTGGGGCTGTTGCGGCCGTCCGCGCGCACCTCGTCCGGGCACCGGCTCTACGACGAGCGGGACGTGGACCGGCTGTACCGGATCGTCGCGCTGCGCGAGCTGGGCCTGCCGCTGGAGACCATCGGCGCGCTGCTGGACGGGGGCGGGACCGGTGGGCCGGCGCTGGCCGAGCTGCTCGGCGAGCATCTGGCGCACGTGGAGCGGCAGCTCGCCGCCCTGGGTGGGCTGCGCGACCGGCTGGCCGCGCTGGTGCCGGCCGTACGCGCCGCCGGGGGTGCCCCGTCCGTCGACCTGCTCGCCCTGATCCAGGAGGTGACCACGGTGGACGACACCATCAGGAACTACTTCACCGAGGAGCAGCTCGCCGCGTTGGCGCAGCGGCGGGAGCGGCTCGGCGAGGAGGCGATCCGCGGCCTACAGGAGGAGTGGCCGCGGTTGATCGCCCAGGTCCAGGCGGAGCTGGACGCCGGGACGGACCCGGCGGAGCCGCGGGTGCGGGCGCTGGCGCAGCGCTGGATGGAGCTGCTGGAGGCCTTCCACGGCGGGGACCCGGGGCTGCGGGACTCCCTCTACCGCATGCAGGCCGAGAACAGCGCCGAGATCGCCCAGCAGTTCGGCGGTCCCTCCCCCGAGCTGATCGACTACGTCAAGCGCTCGGCCGCGTCCGCCTGACCGGCCCCCGCCGCCCCGCCGTGGCGAGGGGCCATCTTCCGGGAAAGAGTGGCCTCGACGGGACGTGAGGCCCCTCTTTCCCGGAAGTTGCGCGGATCTTGGGGAGCCGGACGGTACGTCGCAGATGCCGGTCTCCTGCCTCCGAGTGGCGGGTTGTACGTTTCCCGGGGGCGCCCGGATCGGAATGATCAGGGGGCGGCCGGGTAGCGCACCCGGTGGCGCACGTGGTGACGGCGAGGGGACGGCGATGAAGGCGATCGTGTACGAGCGCAACGGGGACGCCTCGGTGCTCCAGTTGGTCGAGCGGCCCGTGCCGGAGCCGGGCCCGGGCGAGGTGCTGGTGCGCACGGCGGTGGCCGGGGTGAATCCGACGGACTGGAAGGCCCGGCACAACTGGGCGCTGCCGGAGGGCTGGCAGATCCCGGGCCAGGACGGCGCGGGGGTGATCGAGGCGGTCGGCGAGGGGGTCGACCAGATCCTGATCGGCGAGCGGGTGTGGCTCTGGGAGGCGGCCTGGCAGCGGCCCTGGGGCACGGCCACCGAGTACACGGTGGTGCCGGTGCGGCACACGGTCCGGCTGGGTTCCGCCTCGTTCGACCTGGGCGCCTGCCTGGGCATCCCGTTCATGACCGCGCACCGCTGCCTGACCGCCGGCGAGTTCATGCCGGACAAGCTGCACGCGGGCGCGCTGAGCGACCACGTGGTGCTGGTGCAGGGCGGGGCGGGCGCGGTGGGCAACGCGGCGATCCAGCTGGCCCGCTGGGCCGACGCCTGCGTGATCACCACGGTGAGCAGCCCGGAGAAGGCGCAGCTCGCGGCGGCGGCCGGCGCCAACTACGTGATCAACTACCGGGAGCAGGACGTGGTCGAGGAGGTCCGCAAGATCGCGCCCGACGGGGTGCACACGATCGTGGAGGTCTCCGCCGCCCGCAACGCCGCCGCGGACGTGCAGATCCTGCGCACCGGCGGGGCGGTCTGCGTCTACGCCGACGACGGGGGCGGCGAGGTGACGCTGCCGATCCGGCCGCTGATGGTGCCGAACGCGCGCTGGCAGTTCGTGCTGATCTACACCGCGCCGAAGGCCGCGAAGGCGCAGGCGGTGACCGACATCGCGGCGGCGGTGGCGCAGGGTGCGATCCGGGTCGGTGAGGAGGCGGGCCTGCCGCTGCACCACTATTCGCTGGCGACGACCGCGGCGGCGCACCAGGCGGTGCAGGACGGCGCGGTCGGCAAGGTGCTGGTGTCCACGAGCGAGGCCGGATAACCGCGAAACGGATTTCTCCGACATCAGGACAGAGGCGAACAAGTTTCGCGACAATGACTGTGCGGGTCGCCCCGCATGGGCGGGCGGCCCCGGCGCGGTGCGAACGCCGGGGCCGCCCTCTGGGGAGGGATGCTTGGAAAGCTCGTCCCTTACCCGTGTTGGCGACGGTACGCCGGAAAGTGTTACGGCGAGGTCAGTTCGCGTACCTCGAGGTCGCCCTCCGCGTACCGGGCCCGTACCACCTTCTTGTCGAACTTGCCGACGCTGGTCTTCGGGACCGCGTCGATGAACGACCAGCGCTCGGGCAACTGCCAGCGCGCCACCGACTCCGCCAGGAATTCCCGCAGCTCTTCGGCGGTGACGGAGGCTCCCTCCCGGATCACCACAGTGGCCAGCGGCCGCTCGTCCCAGCGCTCGTCGGGCACCCCCACCACGCACGCCTCCAGCACCGCCGGGTGCGCCATCAGGGCGTTCTCCAGCTCGACCGAGCTGATCCATTCCCCACCCGACTTGATGACGTCCTTCGCCCGATCGGACAGGGTGATGTAGCCGTCCGGCGAGAGCGTGCCGACGTCCCCGGTCCGCAGCCAGCCGTCGCGGAACTTCTCCTCGTCCGGGGTGTCGTCGCCGACGTACCGGGCGGTCACCCACGGCCCGCGCACCTCCAGCTCGCCGACGGAGGTCCCGTCGGCGGGCAGCGGCTCGCCGAGCGGGCCGACGATCCGTGCCTCGACCCCGGCCGGGATCCGGCCCTGGGTGTAGCGGTAGCGCCAGGCCACCTCGCCGTCCGCCCCGGCCGGCGGCCGGGACACCGAGCCCAGCGGGGACATCTCGGTCATCCCCCAGGCGTGGATGACCTCGATCCCGTGCCGGTCGTGGAAGGCGTGCATCAGCGCCGGCGGGCAGGCCGAGCCGCCGACGATCACCTCCTTGAGCGAGGAGGTGTCCACCTCGTGGCTGTCCAGCCAGGCCAGCAGGTCGGTCCAGATGGTCGGCACCGCGCCGGCCAGGGTGGGCCGCTCGGCGGCGATCATCGCGGCGATCGGCTCGGCCTGCAGGAACCGGTCCGGCATGATCAGTGACGCGCCGGAGAGGAACGCCGCGTACGGCAGGCCCCAGGACATGGCGTGGAACATCGGCACGATCGCCAACTCGCGGTCCTTCGGGCCGAGACCGAACCCCTCCGGCAGGCAGACCTGCAGCGAGTGCAGGTAGATGGAGCGGTGCGAGTAGGCGACCCCCTTGGGGTTGCCGGTGGTCCCGGAGGTGTAGCAGAGCGCCGCCGCGTCCCGCTCGTCCACCTCGGGCCAGTCGAACACGTCCGGCCGGTCGGCCAGCAGGTCGTCCCAGTGGTGTACGGCGATCCGGTCGCCGGCCGCCGCGACCAGCGGGGCCGGGTCGCCACCGCCGACCACCACCACGTGCCGCACGGTGGTCAGCTGGCCGATCACCTTCGCCAGCAGCGGGATCAGCGTGGTGTCGACCAGCACCACCCGGTCCTCCGCGTGGTTGGCGATGTAGGCGACCTGGTCGGGGAAGAGCCGGAGGTTGAGCGTGTGCAGCACCGCGCCCATGCTCGGCACGGCGAAGTACGCCACCAGGTGCTCGTTGTTGTTCCACATGAACGTGGCGACCCGCTCGTCACCGGTCACCCCGCACTCGTCGCGTAGCGCGTGCGCCAGCCGGGCGGCGGCCCGGCCGACCTCGGCGTACGACATCCGGCGGGGCTCGGCGCCGGTCCAGGTGACGACCTCCGCCGTGCCGTGCACGGTGGCGCCGTGTTCGAGGATCCGGGCGACCTGGAGGGGGGCGTCCATCATCGTGCTACGCATGGGTAGCAAGCTAGTGTGACCGGCGCCACGTTGGGAACCCCCGGAACGCCGGTCCACCCCCGCGTTCGTGCGTAGATTGTCCGGGTGAGCATCTCGTGGGCCGACTCGTACGTGGGACAGCTGCGCGCCCTGGCCGGTGACCGCACCCTGATGTTCGTCGGCGCCCGGGCGGTGGTCCGGGACAACGCCGCCCGGGTGCTGCTGATCCAGCGCTCCGACAACGGCCAGTGGGCGCTGCCGGCCGGCGCGATGGAGCTGGGCGAGTCGATCGCCGACTGCGCCGTCCGGGAGGTACGCGAGGAGACCGGGCTGCGCGCCCTGCGGGTCAGCGCCTTCGCCCTCTACACCGGCCCGGACCGCACCCACACCAACATGTACGGCCACACCTACCAGGTCTTCACCACGGCCTTCCGGGTCGAGGAGTGGGACGGGGAACTGGCCCGGATGACCGACGAGACCATCGACGCCGGCTTCTTCCACCCGGAGGAGCTGCCCACCCCGCTCTCCTCCAGCGTGATCGAGACCCTCGCCGACCTCGACGTCTTCGAACAGACCAACCGCCTCATCCTCAAGTGACGGCGCCGACCTCGGTGGGCCGCTCGCCGGAGACGTCGTCCCGGCCGGCACCCGGCCGGGCGCCGGAACGTTCCGCGCCGATCCCGGCGATCACCACGAAGGCGATGCCGGCCACCGCGCCGACCCCGGGCACCTGACCCAGCGCGACCAGGCCGACGACCAGCGCGATGGCCGGCTCCAGGCTCATCAGCGTGCCGAACGCGGCGGTGGTGAGCCGGCGCAGCGCCAGCAGTTCCAGCACGAACGGGACCACGGGCAGCAGCACGGCCAGCCCGAGCCCGGCCAGGAGCACCGGCCAGGTCAGGTCACCGAACACCGAGGGGCCGACGACCACCGTCGCGACCACGGCGGCCACCGGCATGGAGACCGCCAGGCCGCGGATGCCGGAGACCTCGTCGCCCACCCGCTGGGTGAGCAGGATGTACGCGGCCCAGCAGGCCGCCGCCCCGAGCGCGTACGCCACGCCCACCAGGTCCGCGCCGCCGTGCCAGGGCTCGGTGAGCAGCAGCACCCCGACCGCCGCGAGCGCCGGCCAGAGCTTCGCGCCGGCCCGACCGCGGGCCACGGCCACGCCGAGCGGCCCGAGGAACTCCAACGCGCTGGCCGTACCCAGGGGCAGCCGGGCCACCGCCGCCATGAACAGGATGGTGACGCCGGCGGTCACCACGCCGAGCGCCAGGCAGGCCCGCAGGGCCGAGCGGGTGAAGGCCGACGGGCGGGGCCGGACCACGATCGCCAGGAGCACCCCGGCCCAGGCCAGGCGCAGCCAGGCGGCACCCTCCGGACCGACCCGGTCGAAGAGCCCGACGGAGGCGGCCAGGCCGAGCTGTACGCAGGTCATCGAGGCGACCGCCATCGCGGTGCCGGCACGGGCCGGGGTCACGGTGCTCATGCGGACAGTAGAGCTCGCCCGTACCGTTCGTGTCCACGTGCCATTCCTGTACGAAGCATTCGGCAGTCGTGAACAATCGCCCTCGTGGACCTGCGTCGCCTGCGCCTGCTGCGGGAACTGGCCCGGCTCGGCTCGATGCGCCAGGTCGCCGACGAGCTGCACGTCACCACCTCGACGGTGTCGCAGCAGCTCGCGGCGCTGGCCAGGGAGGTGGGCACCGAACTGGTCGAGCCGCACGGTCGGCGCGTCCGGCTCACCCCGGCCGGACGCCGGCTGGCCGAACACGCCGTGACGATCCTCGCCGCGGTCGACGCGGCCCGGCTCGACCTGGACCCCCGGGCCGAACCGGCCGGCACGGTACGCGTCGCCGGCTTCGCCACCGCCGTCCGGCGCTCGCTGCTGCCGCTCACCGCCCGACTGGCGACCGACCATCCGCGGGTGCGCCTGCGCATCCACGAGCACGAGCCCGCCGAGGCGTACGCGCTGCTCGCGGCTGACGAGGTCGACCTCGCGCTGACCTACGACTACAACCTGGCCCCGGCCGCGGTGGACCGCGCGCTGGACGCCGCGCCGCTGTGGTCCGCGACCTGGCACCTCGGGGCGCCGGCGGACGCCCGGCCCGACCCGGCGGAGGACGCAACGGCGGTCTTCGACCGGTTCCGCGACGCCGACTGGATCGTCAACTCGCGCAACACGGCCGACGAGGTGGTGATCCGGGCCATCGCCTCGATGGCCGGCTTCGAGCCCCGGATCGCGCACCGCGCGGACAGCCTCGACCTGGTCGAGGACCTCATCCTCGCGGGGCTCGGCGTCGGCCTGCTCCCCGGTGACCGGCCGACCGTGCCGGGCGTTCGCCTGCTGCCCCTCACCGGACCGCGGGTCGTGCTGCGCGCGTACGCCGTGACCCGCCGCGGCCGGGCGGCCTGGCCGCCGCTGGCGCTGATCCTCGACCTGCTCACCGCCGACCGGCCGGTCCCGTGACCCGCGGGTGAGCGCTCACAGCATGGTCTGGGACTTGGCCTCCATGTCGGCGGCGGCCTCGTCCTTGGACTCCTTGGTCAGCGGCTTGCCGCCCGGAGCGGCGGCCTTGCCGCCGAGCGGGTCGGCGCCGCCGGTCGCGCCCTCCGGGCCGGTGCCGCGCAGCTCCTGGTTGGGCAGGGCCAGGGTGAGCAGCACGGCGATGATGGCGATCAGCCCGGTGGTCAGGAAGACCAGGTGCAGCGATTCGACGAACGCGGCCTGGATCGCGGCGCGCACCGGGCCGGGCAGGGCGAGGATTGTCTTCGGGTCGTTGATCGAGATGTTCGCGCCGCCGCTGGCCGCCACGGCCGCCCGCTGCTGTGGCGGAAGCTGCGCGATCGCGGCCGGCAGCCGGGTGGCGAGTTGGCCGGTGAGCTGGGAGGAGAGCACCGCGCCGAGGATCGCCACGCCGAACGAGCCGCCCAGCGAACGGAAGAACGTCGCGGACGAGGTGCCCGCGCCCAGGTCCCGGGGGTGCACGGCGTTCTGCACGGCCAGGATCAGCGACTGCATGCACAGGCCCAGCCCGACGCCGATCACCACCATGTAGCCGAAGGCCGCCCAGAGCGACGTGGCCACCTGGAGCTGCCGGAAGAGCAGCATGCCGGCGACCAGCACCGCGGAGCCGGCCACCGGGAACCACTTGTACCGTCCCCGCCGGCTCATCGCCCGGCCGGTGAGGATCGAGGTGATGATGATGCCGGCCATCATCGGCAGCATCAGCAGACCGCTGCGGGTCGGCGAAGCCCCCTTGACGATCTGCAGGTAGAGCGGGATGAAGATGATCGACCCGAACATCACCAGACCGAGCACGAAGCCGCTGAGGTTGGCCAGCGTGAAGGTGCCGTTGCGGAACAGCCGCAGCGGCAGGATCGGCTCCGGCACCCGGGCCTCCTGGAGCACGAACAGGATGCCCAGCACCGCACCGGCCACGAACAACCCGATGATCACCCCGGAGCCCCACGCGTACTGGTTGCCGCCCCAGCTCAGCGCCAGCAGCAGACAGCTCACCCCGGCCACCAGCAGCCCCGCGCCGAGCCAGTCGATCGCGTGCTCCCGCCGCTGGAACGGGATGAGCCGCATGACGTGGTAGCAGACCACGATGGCGAGGATGCCCAGCGGCACGTTGATGTAGAAGATCCAGCGCCAGTTCGTCTCCGCGAAGTACCCGCCGACCAGCGGACCGGCGACCGAGGACAGGCCGAACACCGCACCGAAGAGCCCCTGGTAGCGGCCGCGCTCCCGGGGCGAGACCACGTCCGAGATGATGGTGAACGCCAACGTCATCAGGCCACCCGCGCCCAGGCCCTGCACCCCCCGGGTGAGGATCAACTGGGTCATGTTCTGCGACAGCCCGGCCAGCAGCGAGCCGAGCAGGAACGTGCCGATCGAGAAGAGGAAGACCGGGCGGCGGCCGTACAGGTCGGCCATCTTGCCGTACAGCGGAGTGGAGGCGGTCGACGCGAGCAGATACGCGGTCACCACCCACGAGTAGTGGTTGATGCCGCCCAACTGGCCGACGATGGTGGGCAGCGCCGTACCGACGATGGTCTGGTCGAGCGCCGCCAGCAGCATCCCGGTCATCAGACCGAACATCAGCAGGCGGATCTGGCGGGGGTGCAGCACGGGACGACCGTGGGCCTGGGCAGTCATTCCGCGGTCTTTCCCACCTCGCGCGGAACATGCCTCCCAGGAACGGATCGGCGGCGCGGACCGTGCCGCCCACGCCGCCGATCACCCGCCCGTACGGATCAGTGCCGCCCCTCGGCGAACTCCTCGACGATCTTCGCGCAGAACGCCGGCAGGTCGTCGGGCTTACGGCTGCTGACCAGCCCGCGGTCCGTCACGACCTCCTCGTCGACCCAGTTCGCGCCGGCGTTGGTCAGGTCGGTGCGCAGGCTCGGCCAGGACGTCATCCGGCGGCCGCGCACCACGTCCGCCTCGACCAGCGTCCACGGGCCGTGGCAGATCACCCCGACCGGCTTGCCGGCGTCGAAGAACGACTTCACGAACCGGACCGCCTCCGGGTCCGTGCGCAGGAAGTCCGGGTTGGCCACGCCGCCGGGCAGCACCAACGCGTCGTACGCCCCCGCGTCCGCCTCCGGCGTCGTCACGTCGACCTGGTACTGCTGGCTCTGGTCCAGGTGGTTGAAGGACTGGATCGAACCGGGCTTCGACGAAACCAGCTCGACCCGGGCACCGGCCTTCTCCACCGCCTCGCGCGGCTTGGTGTACTCGACCTCCTCGACGCCGTCGGCGGCCAGGAAGGCGATCCGCTTACCCTGCAGTTGCGCTGCCATGGTGTGTCTCCTCTCCGGGGTCACCTGACCCGGTTCCCGGGGCCGGCGGGCCGAAACCGGACAGGGTAGGTGGCCACCGCCCGAGCCGGGCAGGTTTGACCGGACCCGCTCGGGGGACCCCGGAGGACATGGCAGGAGCAGCAGCGGAAGAGCGCCGGCTCGCCACCGTCGTGGCGACCTGGCAGGGGCGTCCCGTGCTGGTCGTCGGCGACGCCATGCTGGACGAGTGGCGGTTCGCGGAGTCCGAGCGGCTCTGCCGGGAGGCCCCGGCACCCGTGCTCACCCTGCGCCGCCGCATCTCCGCCGCCGGTGGGGCGGCGAACACGGCGGTCAACGTTGCCGCCCTCGGCGGCCGGGCCGCGCTGGTGGCCCCGGTCGGCGCCGACGTGGCCGGCGACGAACTGCACGACTGCCTCGACCGCGCGGGCGTCTGGGACCGTACGGTGAACCAGCCCGGCCGGCCGACGCCGGTGAAGCGACGGATGCTCGCCGGGAACCAGATCCTGCTGCGCGAGGACTCCGGCGACCCGGAGGACGGGCTCGACGACGACGGGGTGGCCCGGCTGCTCACCGCGCTGCACTGCGCCACCGAGGAGCTGCGGGCCGCCGCGCAGGGGCAGCCACTCACCCTGGTCGTCTGCGACTACGGCCTGGGCGCGCTGCCCGCGCCGGTCCGCGCCTGGCTGGTCGCCAACCGGGACCGCTACGCCACGGTGGCCCTCGACGCGCACGACCTGGCCGACTGGCGCGGCCTCAACCCGACCGTGGTGACGCCGAGCTTCGCCGAGGCGACCCGGCTGCTGGCCCGCGCCGCGGCCGGGTTCAACACCGGCGGCCGCGCTGCCGCCCCCGCCGGCGGCCTGCACCTCGACCACCCCGGCGAC
>NZ_JBSGJR010000201.1:0-10706 GCF_053605645.1 Micromonospora sp. NPDC003776 | reverse complement strand
GCCGCCGCCAGCGGCGATCCCGGGCGCTGCGCCCAGCTGCGCGAGGCGCTGATCCCGCACCGCGGCCGGTGGCTGGCCGCACTCTTCGGTTGCGACATCGGCGGCCCGGTCGACCACTGGCTCGCCGGCGTCGATGCCGCCCTGCACCGCTGGGACGACGCGATCGCCGGATACGAGGCGGCCCGCTACGCGGCCGACCGGATGGGTGCCCGGCCCTGGTCACTGATCAGCCGTGCCGCGCTGGTCGACGCTCTGACCGCCCGCGGCCGCGCGGGCGACGCGGCCGCGGCGCAACGGCTGCGCACCGCCGCGGCCAGCGAGGCTCGGGCACTCGGCATGGCGCAGGTGCTGCACCGGCTCGGCGCCGAGACGCCGGAGACAGCCGTCCCGGCGATCGTCGGACCGGACCCCGCAGCCGTCTCCGAGCAGGAGGCGGTCGACCACGAGTTCCGCCGGGACGGCGCGGTGTGGCGACTCGCGTACGCCGGCACCATGGTGCATCTGCCCGACGCCAAGGGCCTACACGACCTGCACCTGCTACTGAGCCGTCCGGGTGTCGACGTGCCGGCCGTCGAGTTGCTCGACCCCGCCGCCGGCCCCGAACTCGTCGCCGCCCGCCGCTTCGGCGGCGACCCCGTGCTCGACGACGAGGCGAAGGCCCGCTACCGGCACCACCTGCGTCGGCTCGACGACGAGATCGACCGGGCCGCCGTACACGGCGAGCAGGCAAAGGTGGCCGCCCTCGACACGGAGCGCGCCGCGCTGCTGGACGAACTACGCGCCGCGGCCGGGCTGGCCGGCCGCACCCGCCGGCTCGGCGACGAGGCCGAGCGGGCCCGCAAGGCGGTCACCGCCCGGATCCGCGACACCCTGCGCCGGCTCGACGACCGCCACCCCGCGCTCGCCCGGCACCTTCGCGACACCATCTCCACCGGAGGCACCTGCCGCTACCTCCCACCGGAGCCGGTGACCTGGCGCCTGTAGGGCACCCGCCGGTCGGGGGGGCGCCGCCAGGGCGGCACCCCCCGGCCGAGGAATCAGCGGCGGTTGTAGCGGTGCATGGTCAGCGTGCCGAAGACCACCACGAACCCGGCGCTCCACAGCAGCAGCCAGATCGTGTTCGTCGCGTCGACCGAGCCCGCGGTCGACGCGCGTACCGTCGCCACCAGGTGGGTGATCGGGTTGACCTTGACAAACGCCTGCAGCCAGCCCGGCATGGTGGCGGGGTCAACGAACACGTTGCTCAGGAAGGTCAGCGGGAACAGCACCATCATGCTGACCCCCATCACCGACTTCTCGCTGCGCAGCACGAGACCGAAGAACGTCCAGACCCAGGAGAAGGCGAACGAGAACACCACCAGCAGGCCGATCCCGGCCAGCACCCCCAACGGCCCGCCACCGGGCCGGAACCCGAGTGCCAGCCCCACGCCGAGAATGACGAGCGCGGCGAGGACGTAGCGCAGCACGTCACCGAAGATCATGCCGACCAGCGCCGCCGGCCGCCAGACCGGCAGCGTCCGGATCCGGTCGAAGACACCCTTCTCGATGTCGTTGTTGAGCCCGACACCGGTGTACATGGTGATCATCACGACGCTGGTCACCATGATGCCCGGCAGGAAGAACTGCAGGTAATCCCGCGGGCTGTCGGCGAGCGCGCCGCCGAACAGGTACGTGAACATCAGCACCATGATGATCGGGAACGCCGTCACGTCGAACAGCTGCTCCGGCACGTGCTTGATCTTCAGCAGCGCCCGCCAGCCGAACGTCAGCGAGGCCGACAGGGCGCCCGGCCGGGGCGGACGCGCCCCGGGCGCGAGGACGGTGGCCAACGCCTCGGCGGACGGCACGTAGACGGCCGGGGCCCGGCCGGTGGTGGTCGCGGTGTCGCTCATCGGGCTGCCTCCAGCTCGTCGTCCCGCTCGTCGGCCGCGACGGCGGGATGGTCGGTTAGGGCCAGGAACACCTCATCCAGGCTCGGCTGGCCGAGAGAGAAGTCGTCGACGACGATGCCCGCGCGGGCCAGCTCACCCAGGGCCCGCGCCGCCTGCTCGCCGGCCTCCAGGTCGGTGCCGTCCTCACCGACCCGCGCGGTCATCGCCACCGGATCGGGCGCCAACTGCACCGGCACCCCGAGCGCCGTCCGCAGCACCTGCTCGGCGGCCCGGCGCTGCTCCGGGTCGCGCAGTCGCACATGGATGGTGCCCGAGCCGACCGACGACTTCAGCTCGCCCGGGGTGCCCTCCGCGATCACCCGGCCGTGGTCGACCACCGCGATGCGGCCGGCCAACTGATCGGCCTCGTCCAGGTACTGCGTGGTCAGCAGCACCGTTGTGCCGTGCGCCACCACCGCCCGGACGATCTCCCACACCTGGTTACGGCTGCGCGGGTCCAACCCGGTCGTCGGCTCGTCGAGGAAGAGCAGATCCGGGGTGTTAAGGATGCTCGCCGCGATGTCGATGCGCCGGCGCATCCCACCCGAGTACTTCTTCACCTGCCGGCCCGCCGCCTCGCTGAGCCCGAATGCCGCCAGGAGGCTCTCCGCCCTGGCCCGGGCCGCCGATCTGCCCAGCCCGAGCAGCCGGCCGAGCAGGACCAGGTTCTCCAACCCGGTCAGGTCCTCGTCCAGTGAGGCGTACTGGCCGGTCAGGCTGACCCGGGCACGGACGGCGTCCGCCTGCGCCACCACGTCATGGCCGAATACCCGGGCCCGCCCGCCGTCGGGGCGCAGCAGCGTGGCCAGCACCCGTACCGCCGTGGTCTTTCCCGCGCCGTTCGGCCCGAGCAGCCCGTACACGGTGCCGGCGGGAACCTGCAGGTTCAGCCCGTCGAGCGCGCGGGTCGCGCCGAACGACCGGACCAGACCGTCGGCTTCGACGGCCGGGCCGGTGTTCCGGTTAGTCATGATCAGACCTCTCTTGTCGACATGTCAGGAGACGTACGGGCGCGCCGCGCGGCCCTCGCGCAGCGCCAGGCCCCACCAGCAGAGCTCGTCGAGCAGCACCCGGGCGTCCTGCCGGAGCTGCTCGGCCGCGGTTGCGGTCGGTGTGCCGGCGAACAGGTCCAGGCCGACGACATCGCGCACCGTCACCGCGTGCAGCGCGGTGAAGACGGTCCGGAGCTGGTCGACCGCGTGCAGTCCGACGGAACGGCAGCCGTACGACACGAAGCCGACCGGCTTGGCCTGCCATTCGTCGTACGCGTAGTCGATCGCCTGCTTCAGCGAGGCCGGAAAACTGTGGTTGTACTCCGGTGTGACCACGACGAACGCCTCCGCCCGGCGTATCTGCTCCACGAACGACCGCATCGCCTCGGTGGGCTCGGCGGGATAGCTCGCCGGGAAGTCGTACCCGGCGAGGTCGACGACCGTCACCGCCAACCCGGGACGCCGCCGCGTCTGATCAACGAACCAGTCGGCGATCCGGTCGCCCATCCGTCCCGCCCGGGTGCTGCCGACGATCACAGCCAACTGCAGCGGTGCCATCCGCCCTCCCGCCCTCGTAGGCCCTCATCCCGCAGGCGCGAGACGGCCGCCAGATCGGATCTGGCGGGCCGCCCGACTGTCGGTGGCGGCTGCTTCAATCGGCGCCGGAGCAGGAGGGGGACGGCATGACCGAGGTGCGGATCGCGCGCTGGAGCAGCGATGACCTGGCGCTGCTGCGGCAGCTCAACACCCACGAGGTGCGCGAGCACACCGGCGGGCCGGAAACCGACGAGCAGGTGCTCGCCCGGCACGAGCGCTACCTGCGCGGCCCGGGTCCGCGCAGCGGGCACATGTTCACCGTGGTGCTGCCCGACGGGGCGAAGGTCGGCAGCGTCGGCTACTGGGCTCGCGAATGGCGCGGCGCGCCGGTCTACGAGATGGGGTGGGCGATCCTGCCCGCCTACCAGGGGCGGGGGCTGGCGACGGCGGCGGTCCGCGCGGTGGTCGCGGAGGCCGCCGAGCGCGGGGACCGGCCCGTCGCGCACGCCTACCCGTCGGTGGACAACCCGGCCTCCAACGCGGTCTGCCGCAAAGCGGGCTTCACGCTGCTCGGGGAGACGGAGTTCGAGTACCCGCCGGGGCGGCTGATGCGCTCCAACGACTGGCGGATCGAGCTACGGAAGTGACGGCTGCGGCGCGCCGGCGACCCTGCCGGCGCGCCGCGACCGGACGATCAGCGCTCCTGCGGCCGGCGACGCATCACCGGTGCGAGCCGGACCAGAGCCAGGCCGGCGATGAGCAGGGTCGCCCCGGCCACCACCGACCAGGTGAGGCTGACCCCCGTGACCGGGAGGGTGGCCGTGCAACCGGCGGCAGCCGCCGCGCATCCACGGTTGTACATATTTTTCCTTTCAGGAGTTGATCCATACGCGGTCGGTCCCGCGTACGGTCTGGGCCAGCGCCCGCCAGTAGGCGAAGGAGCGGACCTGCTCGTAGCACCACTCGGGCAGCAGCGCGGCGGCGGTGAGCAACGCCCACCAGCCCTGCCGGCGAACGGTCAGCACCCGCTCGATGACGAAGATGCCGGTCAGCGGCAGCCAGCGCGGGTCCCACGGCAGGTCGCCGAGGAGGAACCAGCCGGCCACCACCGAGACCACGTAGAGCGGCACCAGCAGTGAGCTGCTGTAGATGCCGAGCTGCCGCAGCCAGTTGCCCGCGTTCCACCAGCGCAGACCGTACAGGCGCAGCGAGTCGAGCATCCCGCGCTGCCAGCGGACCCGCTGGGTGATCAGCGCCTGCACGCTGGGCATCGAGTCGGTGATCGCGTCGAAGCCGGGCGCGACCCGGGGACGGTAGCCGAGCGACCGGACCGCGAAGGTCATCTCGATGTCCTCGGTGGCCGGGTCGCGATGGTAGAACTCGCCCGGGTAGCCCGGCAGCCGGCCGGTGGCCCGGGCGGCGAGGATCCGCCGCACCACCGGGACCCGGAACAGGGTGGCCACCCCGGAGAGCACGACCGCCTTGCCGCCCTTGCGCCACACCCAGCGGGAGAACCGTGCGTACTCGTTGCCTTGGAGGATGTCCAGCAGCCGCGGCTGGCGGTCCAGGCGGTAGTCCGCGCAGACCGCGCCGACGCCGCGCCGCTGCAGTGCGCGGACCGCGGCCGCGACCGCGCCCGGGGCGAGGATGCTGTCCGCGTCGGTGACCAGGAGCAGGTCCCGCTCGTGCAGCGACGGCAGCAGCGCGTTGATCGACCAGTTGAGCGCGCCGGCCTTCTTGTGCGGGTTGGGTCCGGGCATGGTCCACACCTCGGCCCCGGCGGCCCGCGCGATCGCGGCGGTGTCGTCCGAGCAGTTGTTCGGCACCACGATGAGCCGGTCCACCGGGCGGGTCTGCGCCAGCAGGGCCCGGACCGTCGCGGCGATGGTGGCCGCCTCGTTGTAGGCGGGCACCACCACCACGACCCGGGTGTGCCGGTAGGTGGTCATGGTGCGGAGAGTCCGTTCCGTACGTCCGTCCCACGCCACCGTCACGGTCCCGTTACGACCGTGAGACGTCGATTTGCGTGGTCCGGATCAATATTGGACGGCCTCGACCTGCGCTTCCATGGCGACACGCCCGGATCTTGCAGGCTGACTATCTTGTCAGCCAGGCCCGCGTCGCCAGTCTCGTTGCCGGGACGGTCACCCGCCCCCGGCGGACGGCGGCGCGGCCCCGGCCGAACGGTGGAGTCAGCGTGCCGCGTCCAGCCGGGCCCGCTGCTCCGGGCTGAGTTCCAGGTCAACCGCGGCGAGGCTCTCGTCGAGCTGCGCCACCGAGGAGAAGCCGACCAGCGGGATGGTCGGCACCTCGCTGCCCAGCAGCCAGGCCAGCACCACCTGGTTGACCGTCGCGCCGGTCTCCGCCGCCACCGCGCGCAGCGCGGCCAGCCGGGCCGGGGTGCTCGGCAGGTCGTACTCCGCACCCAGCCGCTCCGGTCGGGCGTACGCGCCCTTCAGCAGCGGCGAGTAGGCGACCAGGGTGAGCTGCGGCTCGGCCCGCAGGTAGCTGGCCAGGTCCGGGCCGACGAAGCCCACGTCACCGTCCGGGTCCAGATCGCTGGGCAGGTCCAGCCGGGACGGCAGGTAGCTGCGGTGGTACTGGAGCACCTCGTACCCGGGCAGCCCGGCCGCCCCCGCGATCGCCCGGGCCCGCTCCACCCGCCAGGCGCGGTGGTTGCTCGCCCCCAGCAGCCCCACCGTGCCCTCGGCGACCAGCTCCGCGAAACCCTCCACAGTCTCCCGCAGCGGCACCGTCCGGTCCTCGATGTGCGCGTAGAGCAGGTCGATCTTCTCCACGCCCAGCCGTTCCCGGCTGCGCTCGGCCGACTCACGGATCACCTTCGCCGACAGCCCCTCCGGGTTGTCCAGGTAGCTGGTCCCCGGAGCGAGGGGCCGGGCGCCGAGCTTGGTGGCGATGACCACCTCGTCGCCGACGCCCCGGCTGCGCCGCCAGCGACCGAGCAGCTCCTCGCTCTGCCCGCCCTGGCCCCCGTCCCGCCAGAAGGCGTAGTTGTCCGAGGTGTCGATGAAGGTGCCGCCGGCCTCGACGTACCGGTCGAGGATGGCGAACGAGGTGGCCTCGTCGGTGGCGCTGCCGAAGAGCATCGCGCCGAGGCTGAGCACGCTGACCTCGCGGCGGGTGGCCGGATCGGTGCCGATGGTGCGGTAACGCATGGATTCCTCCCCGTCGTGACGATGCGACCACCCTCCACCTTCGAGCGCACGCGAAGTCAACGCCTCACCAGGGCAGCACGCCGTACCCGCCGCCGGCGTCCATCTCGAACCCCCACAGCAGCCCGCTCGGCCCGTCCGCCGCCAGCGTCGCCAGGTGCACGCTCACCTCCGCGCCCTGCTCGGGGGTGCGGAAGCCGCTGTGGTGGTTGAGGTCGGTGGCGCAGTAGCCGGGATTGGCCGCGTTCACCTTGATCGGGGTGTCCCGCAGCTCCTTGGCGTACATCGCGGTGACCATGTTCAACGCCGTCTTCGACGACGGGTACGGCACCGAGGTCAGCTCGAACAGGGCACCCTGCGGGTCGGTCATCACCGCGATCGAACCGACCTCGCTGGAAACGTTCACGATCCGGGCGGCGGGCGCCCGGCGCAGCAACGGCAGCAGCGCGTTCGTCACCGCCACCACCCCGAACACGTTCGTCTCGTACACCTCGCGCAGCGTGGCGAGGGTCGTCTCGCTGGGCAGCGCCGTGCCGTCGGCCCGGACGATGCCGGCGTTGTTGACCAGCACGTCCAGCCGGCCGTACTCCCGCTCGACCAGCTCCGCCACGGCGGCGGCCGACTTCTCGTCGGTGACGTCCAGCGCCACGAACCGGGCCTCCACCCCCTCCGCACGCAGCGCGCGCTCGGCCTCCCGGCCGCGCGTCTCGTCCCGCGCGCCCAGCAGCACCGTCATCCCGCGCGCGCCGAGCTGCCGGGCGGTGGCCAGGCCGATTCCCTTGTTGGCCCCGGTGATCAGGGCGATCGTCGTCGTCATGGGATCGAGGCTGCCGCGGCCGTCGCGCGGCCGGGAGAGACCCGTCGAGGCTGGTACCGGCGGTACCACCCTCGACGGCCCGGCGTGCGGCACGCTGGAGGCATGACCACGCTGCGCCGCGCCGAGCTGGCCGACTTCCTGCGCGCCCGCCGCGCTCGTTTGCGGCCCGCCGAGGTCGGCCTCCCCGAGGGGGTACGCCGCCGCACGCCCGGCCTGCGCCGCCAGGAGGTCGCGCAGCTCGCCGGCATCTCCATCGACTACTACATCCGCATCGAGCAGGGCCGCGGCCCGCACCCGTCCCGGCAGGTGCTCGCCGCGCTGGCCCGGGCGCTGCTGCTCAGCCGCGACGAGCGGGCGTACCTGTTCCGGCTCGCCGGGGAGAGCCCACCCGAGCCGACCGGGCCCAGCCGGGAGGTGCCGGTGGGGCTGCGGCACCTGCTGGACGCGATGACGGAGACGCCCGCGTACCTGGTCGACGCGGCGTACCACGTGCTGGCCTGGAACCGGATGGCCGCGTGGTTCGTCGGCGACCTGTCGGCGCTGCCCGTCGACGACCGGAACATGGTTCGTTGGATGTTCCGCCGGGAGGTCCCGGAGTCGTACTGGCTCGACCCGGAGGTGATCGCCTTCGCCCGCACGTCGATCGCCGACCTGCGCGCCGCGTACGGGCGTTACCCGTCCGATCCGACGCTCGCCGCGCTGGTCACCGAGCTGCTCGGGGTGTCACCGCGGTTCGCCGCGTTGTGGGCCGAGCACGAGGTGGGGGAGCGCCGCCCGACCGTCAAGCGGGTCAGCCACCCCGAGTTGGGGCCGCTGGAATTCGAGTGCCGGGTGCTGCACGTGCCGGAGACCGACCAGCGGCTGATCGTGTACGTCCCGGAGCCCGGCTCGCCGACCCAGGCGGCGTTCCGCCGGGTCGGCGAGCGAGCGGCGGCCGGTCAGTAGCCGGAGGTCACGGCGACCGTGGTGGTCTGGCCGTTCCAGGTGGCGGTGAGGGTCCCGGCCGCGGACGGCGGCAGGTCGGCCGCCCCGGTGAGCGGGAAGACCGCACCCGGGCTGCCGGGCGGGACGTCGACGAAGGCGGGGACGGTCACCCCGGGCAGGTCGACGGAGAGGTACACCCGCGCGCCGTCCGGGTTCGGCGCGTCGCCGATGCCGACCACGTGGTTGACGGTGCCGCCCACCCTGGCGTAGCCCGGCCCGACGGCGAACGTCGACGGGACCGCCGCGACCGGCGTGCTGTCCCGACTGGTGCCCAGGTACGCGCCCGGGTTGCCCTCGGCCGGGCCGCCGCCGTTGAGGTGGACGGGCACGGTGAAGCTGGCGGTGGTGGCGCCCTCGGGCACCACGACCAGGGCCGGGACCTGCACGTACACCCCGGTGTAGGCGCTGTTGGACCAGAGGTCGACGTGCTGGCCGCCCGCCCGTGCCGGGGCGGTCAGCTCCACCGTCCCGGTAATCGCCTGCTCGGCGAGCACGACCCGCCGGTCGAACCGCAGCTCCTTGATCGACTGCACGGCCGGGTCGACGGGCTCGACCGTGACGGTCCCGGCCGGGACGATGCCCTGTCCGGGTGCGCTCGCGTAGACGGTCTGCTTCCGCGTCTCCGTGACGTTGGCGGAGACCCGGATCGGGAAGCTCACGCTGGACCGCCCCTCCGGCACCACCACCCAGCTCCCCACGAAGGTGGTGTAGACGACGTCGGAGGCGTCGAGGTCGACCCAGAGCCCGCCCGCCGGCGCCGGGGCGCTGAGGTTGATCGTCTGGGTGGCCGACTGGCCGGCCGCGATGGTCGACGGGCTGATCGTGCCGGAGAGCACAGACGGGGTCGAGGTCGGCGGGGGACTGGCGGTGGGGCTCGCCGTGGGCCCGGGGCTCGCGCTCTTGGTGGGGTGCGGGCTCGGCTTTCCGGGCCGGCCGCTGGGGGCTGCGCCGGCACCGACCGGCGCGAGAGCGAGCAGCGCCACCGCGACAGCGGCGGCGCCGAGTGATCGGAGCAGCGTGGACGGTCGCATTCCGGTACCCCGTTTCGGTTGGGAAGGAGGATGGCCTGAGCCAACCCGCCCTTCCGGCCGCCGACCAGCCCGTCCCGGGGTTCCGTAGCAGTCTCGTAAGAAGTGGCGGGGCCCCGGGAGTCCGGGGCCCCGTCCGGCACTCAGCTCGGTACGTAGTCGAAGGTGTCCGGGTTCGGGCCCTGCCGGCCCGCCTCGCCCTTGTCCAGGCTGGTGATCCGGTCCATCGCCGCGTCGTCCAGCTCGAAGTCGAAGATCCGGCAGTTCTCCTCGATCCGGCTCGGCGTGGTCGACTTCGGGAAGACGATGTCACCACGCTGCACGTGCCAGCGCAGCACCACCTGAGCCGGGGTGCGACCCACCTGCTCGGCGATGTCGACGACCGTCGGGTCGCCCAGCACGTTGCCCTGGGCGATCGGCGACCACGCCTCGGTGAGGATGTTGTGCGCCTTGCCGTACGCGCGCACCTCCGCGTTGCCGAAGTACGGGTGCACCTCGATCTGGTTCACCGCCGGCACCACGTCCGCCTCGGCGGCCAGCCGCTCCAGGTGCGCCACCTGGAAGTTGGAGACGCCGATCGACTTCGCCCGCCCGTCGCGCTGGAACTCCTCCAGCACCTTCCAGGTCGAGACGAAGTCCCCGTCGTACAGGGTCGGCAGCGGCCAGTGGATCAGGAACAGGTCGAGGTAGTCGAACTGCAACGCCTGCAACGTCTGCTCGAACGCCTTGCGGGCGTCGTCCGGGCGGTGGAAGCCGTTGTTGAGCTTGCTGGTGACGAAGACGTCCCGCCGGTCCAGCCCGGACGCGCGGACCGCCTGCCCGACCTCGGCCTCGTTGCCGTACATCTCGGCGGTGTCGATGTGCCGGTAGCCCACCTCCAGAGCCTTCCCGACGGCCTGCGCGGTGTCCTTCGGGTCGATCTGGAAGACCCCGAAACCGAGCTGCGGGATGGTGTTGCCGTCGTTGAGCGAGATGTCGGGAACCGTGTTCGCGGCCATGAAAGCCTCATCTCCCATCGTCGGGGTGCGCTGCCATCGGATTGTCCTACCCGATCGGCTCAACTCCTCACGGCGTCGGCCGGGTGATCTGCGCCAACGTCACCGGCCTCGAAGAGGACCGGCCAGGGACGGGCGGCCGGCGCGGTCGCCGGCACCTGCGGCGTAAGCCCTCGCTGCCGGCGGCGGAGATGCAGCTGGGGCCGGGCTCCAGGTAGACCGTCCTCGGCTGGGTGATGTCCCGGCGGG
>NZ_JBSGJR010000200.1:0-10720 GCF_053605645.1 Micromonospora sp. NPDC003776 | reverse complement strand
GCCCGGCCATGGGCGAACACTCCGGTCGGGGTGGCGGCGCGGCAGGCGCGGTGGGCGTCGCGTGCCGGCGAGCATGGGTACGCCTTGCCTGTGCAGCGAAGGTTGGCGCACCGGCCGGGCTGATGCGGATCGGGCAGGTGGGCGGCGGCGACGTCGGTGGCGAGCAGCCACAGCAGGACGTCGGTGACATTGCGGGGGACGGCGCGGCGGTGCGACTGGGCCATCGGTCGGCCTCTCGCGGACGGTGACGGTGGTCAGCCGGTGCCACAAGGCGGCGAGTCGGCCGCCCTGGTGGTGTTCGTGTTCATGGTCGTAGTGGTCGTGCGAGTGGTCATGGCGGCCACGCCGCGTCCTCGGCGGCGTTATCAACGAGTATTACCGAGCTGCCTGATCCACCTGCAAATCCGCAGCTCCCAGCCTGAAACAGAGTTTTTGGCACCGTGCAGGGCCGTCAGGGTTGCTGGGCGGTGACTGGTTCGATGTGGTGCCGGCGTGCCAGTACGACGATGGCCAAAACCGCCATGGTGACGATGGCCAGGAGTGAGAGGAGGTAGGGCTTGCCCGGGATTACCTGGGCTGAGATCAGGGAGAAGTCCCACATTCCGTGGATGATGGCCGGCACGGTGATGCCGCCGGAGCGGCGTCGGATGAGGTAGAGGAAGTAGCCGGCGACCATGGTGGTCAGTACCTGGGCCAAGGCTACGGCACCTGCGGTGAGCAGGTTGGTGGCGTGGGCGAGGGCGAAGATAACCGTGGACCACAGGGCGACCTTTCCTTCGGTGAACCCGGTGGAGCGGAACACGGTCACCCCGAGCCCACGGAATATCAGTTCCTCGCTGGCGCCGATCAGCAGTGCGGAGAGCAGGAGTGTCAGGGTGAAGGTGGCGCCCTTGGTGGCGAGGGCGCCGTAGTCGGTCACGATGAGAGCGCAGGTCGCCATGCCGATGGGCACGACCACGACCCAGCGCTGGACCGGATGGTTATCCCGCAGGACCGGCGGCCACCAGCGAAGCCAGGAGATGGCCGCGATCACCAGCACGACGGAGACCGCCTCCGGAACCGTGATGCTCCGCCACATCTCGTTCAGCGTTCTGGGCGCGGCGTATCTCGTTTCCAGGCCACTGGTCAGGGTCAGTGCCAGCCCGTGGAGCACGACCAGGTAGGCGACGACCATGCCGACGAACGCGACCACGGATAGGCGTCGGCTGTCCGCCGGCAGGAGGTGCCGCGAGTTCGACGGCGGCGTCATGCCACCCTCTGTTCCTTCATACCGAGTCAGGTCCACGCCTCGCCGCCGTATCACGGCGCCGGCTACCCCGCTTCGGCCGAATCATTCCGGCCTGTACCGTGCCAAAACTCGGTTTAAGGCTGTGTGCTGGAGATTTGCCTGGCGGATGAAGCGGCTCGACAAAATTCGTCGATGACGCCGCCCAGGACGCGGCGTCGCCGGGTCGGCTTGTCGATCGCGACGATTGCGTCGGGGTCGTAGCCGGGTGGATGCTGCTCCAGGCTCTGGTGTGGCCGGTGCCGGACGAAGTGGTCCTCGTAGTCGCGCAGCACGGTCGGGCGTGCTGTTCGTTGTAGATAAGGACCCGGTCGGTGCACTCGGCCCGGACGCTGCGCACGAAGCGTTCCGCGTACGCGTTCGCCCGAGGCGTGCGTGGCGGTGTCTTCACCACGTCGATGCCTTCGGCGGCGAACACGGCGTCGAACATCGGCGTGAACCTGGCATCGCGGTCGCGCCCTGGCCGCCCGCCTACTCACCCACGCAGACGCAGGCGAGTAGACCGCCACAGCGGCCCGTCGACGTTGGTACTCGAGCAAGCATGAAACATCCGCTCTTGCCGCCGACCGTGCGCGCGGTGTCTCAGCACGCCGGTCACGCTGAGTAAACGTCAGCCTCGATGCTGTTCCTTAAAGACGTGCCGAGGCGAAGCGCCAAGGCACCGGGCGACGCCACGTCGCGCGCCGGGGTCCGGGGAGCACGTGGGGAGCAGCCGTGTGTACTGAACGGCGTTGAACTGCATCCAACAGCACGCAACGGCGCTCAACTGCACCCGCCCCCACCTGCGACTTGTCATTACCGCAGGTCATCCCTGAAGGAGCGGGGCCGGTCAAGGGTGGTGCTGGTCTTGGTTTGGGTCTTCTTCGTCGTGTTCTGGGCGCGCCGAGGTGAGGCGTCGGGGTCAAGGTTCGGGCGTAGCCCGACCGCGTAGCGGCCGTAGGGCCTTGACGCCGGCGCCTCGCGGCGCACGATCTGGGCGGCGGAGAAGTGTGAGTGGGGTGGCTCCCAGGTCTGTCTTCTGATCAGGGGCGTTGCGCTCATCAGTGCCGGTGTCCCGGCGGTGGGCAGGCCCGTGGTGGGGCTGCCGGTCATCCCTTCGCCCGGCGGTGGCGGGCATGATGGGGTGCGCGGTGCGCCGGTCGGCGGGGTCAATCAGAAGGGGCGACCACGCCAGGTGTTGTGGGGGTCATGACCTGCACGACCCGCGCCGATCGGTCGAGGCGGCGGTTCATGCCGCCGAGAGGGTGGTGTGGAGGGCGCGAACGTGGTGATCGCGTAGCGCGTAGTAGACGTACTCCAATTGCCGACGGGCGGCCGCGACGAGCCGATGTTGCGGCCGCGGTGGGCGGCGATGCGGTCACGCATGTGTCCGACCTTGCTGGTCGCGGGCAAGGTCTGCACCGACTCGACCGCGGCCCAGCGCACCAGCCGGGAGCCCTGTTTCGTGATCGGTCCGCGGCGCACCCGGTTGTCGGACTCGTGGTGGCGGGGGGTCAGTCCGGCCCAGCATGCCAGCTGCGGTGCGGCGGGGAAACGGGTGATGTCGCCGATCTCGGCCACGAACACCGCACCGAGGGTGGGTCCGATGCCGGGGATGGTTTGGACCGCCGTGTAGGCCGGGTCCCGGGCGAGCCGGGCGCGGGCCAGCCGGGAGAAGACGCCGATCTCGACGTCGAGTGCGTCCATCAACCGGCGCAGCGACGCGATTCGGGCCGTGTAGGCGGTGGGCAGGTCAAGCCGGTCCAGTAGCGCGGTGCCGGCCACTCCGAACAGGTCGGTCATCGGCACCTGCACCCCACACTTGGCCAGCACGGCGTGCACCTCGGCCTTGCACAGGCTGCGCACGGCGACCAGCTTGGCGCGGTGGCGGACCAGCTCCCGCAACTCCCGCGTCGCCGGCGGGGCGATCCACCCCTGGGCGAGGCGACCCATCCGCAACAGATCGGCCAGGTCGATCGCGTCCCGGACATCGTTCTTCACCCGCCGGTACTCGAACGCCTTGACTCCCAACGGGTGCGCCAGGTGCACACTGGCCCCGGCCGCCTGGAGCGCGTCCACCGCCCAGTACCAGCCGTAGGTGGCTTCCAGCACCACCTCCGGCGTTTGCCCGGCTCGGGCGATCACCTCGGTCAACCGGTCGGCGTCGTTGACGATCCGCACGCTTTCCAGCACCTCACCCGACTCGGTCATCCGCACGATCACCGAGCGGCGCCGGTGTAGGTCGATACCCACGAACTGCTGTCCCGCATACCCTTCCACCAGGGGCCTCCTTCGTCGTGGACGTGAGCACTCCCAGCATCCCGCCGGGAGGTCACGAGGAGCGGAGGCCCCGCTCCTTCATCGCATCAGAGCTGGTGCAGCGTCCTGCTTCACACGGAGTGCTCACCCGTATTGAGCAGCAGTCGGCGGCGTCCTATGTCGCCTGGCAGGGGAGCACGCGCAGGTCACGGCGGCAACGAGCTGCTGGATGGCCTGGCCTTGCAAGTGGGAGCAGATTGGGTGCAGGTTGGCGAAGTGGTCGCCGCGCCCGAAGTGATCACCGGCACCGGGCAGGGGGCGAGGCTTTGACCTGCGGTGATGCGGTCGAGCGGTGCGGCGTGACCTCCCAGAGAACGCCGAAGTGGTCAGGGTTCGCTGCTCCCTGCCTGGCTTGTGCCGGCTGTCGGCCTGGAAACGCCTCAGCCTCTCGTTCATAGCTCCCGCAGCGTTGCCGGCCGAAGGTCGCCAGCAGGCCTCGGCCTGCTGGCGCACTTCGGCAACTCTTCAGGCTGGAACGAAGTCGTCCGCCGAGGGATGTGCGACTGGCGTTGGCCACGTGATCTGCGACGCCTAACTGCGCTGATCGCTGCCGATCATCGCCGGGGTACCCGGGGTGCCGTGTCGCCACGGTAGCCTCGGTCCGTGTCGATCGAGGTCGTCTTCGAAACCCATGCATTGAGCGAGGACAACGAGCGAGGATTGGCAACCGGCTGGCTGCCAGGGCGGCTGAGTGCCCAGGGCCGCGAAAATGCGGCCGAGATGGGCCGTCGGCGACGGCACGACGGGATCGCCGCCGTGTTCTGCTCGGACCTTCGACGGTCGGTCGAGACGGCGGAGATTGCCTTCGGCGGCACCGGCATTCCGATCTTGTATGACTGGAGGCTGCGCGAGTGTGACTTCGGCTCCCGCAACGGCACCCCCTCAGTCGAGGTGAGCCGCGACCTCACGGACCATGTCGACCGGCCATATCCGGACGGTGAGAGTCACCGCCAAGCGGTCGGCCGGGTTGCCCGCAGCCTCGCAGAGCTACCTACGCGGTGGGCCGGGCGGCGGGTCATGGTGATCGGTCACATCGCCACCCAGCGTGGCCTTGAGCATGTGGTCAACCAGGCGACCGTGGAAGATCTGGTAGCGCTCGGGTTTCAGTGGCGCGAACACGGCTGGGAATACCGGCTCGGCTAGGCCTGAGCCGAAGGTGTGGAGTATCGGCTTGGTTGATCAGTCATGCCGGGCGGTGGAGCGGGAACTTCATGTCGTCGCCGAGCCGCAACAGCGGCCAATCGGGATCCGGGCGGAAATCGGTGTGGATGCCGTCGAACGGGCAGTCTCCGGCCTCGATCAGCTTGGTGAGTCGTTCGCCTTCAGCACGAATGGCGTCGGCTGCGGCGCTGTCGAAGTAGAGGGGGTGGCCGATGCGGCGGTCGAACTCGTCGGCGTCCTTCCATTTCCACTGACGCTGCGGCGTGACGACGATGTCGAGGACCAGGTCGATGGTCTCCACGCCGTTGTGCCGTCGGACGTAGGGCTTTTCAAGGTTGACGTACCAACCGGCGAAGTTGCCCTCCTGGAAGAACCACCACACCGAGTAGCTGGCGTTGGCGGGCATGAGGAGCAGGACGTCGTAGCTGTGCCAGGCGCGGACGGTCAGTTTCGGATCGCGCATCCGGTCGGGGGTGACTTCGTGCGGGGTGTTGCCGTCGGCGTCGACGAGCGTCGCGAAGTCACTGCCGGCGGGCTGCCAGAGCAGCAGGCCCATCTCGTCGTCGCTGATTACTCGCATCGGCTGCACCCACGTGCACCACTGCCCGCGTAGGTATCGACGTGTGATGACTTGCCCTGCCTCGAACGCCATCGCCGCAGCCTAGCGGATCTTGGCCAACTCGAGACGCTTCGAGGTGCGCTGGCATATTCTTGTCACACCTGGGAGAACGGTCCTCCAGTCTCCCGGATGTCACCAGACCCCAAAGTCAGACGCGCCTGCCAGAGAACAGTCTCGGGACGTGGGTGACACGTCCGGCTAGATCGCCGCCCGAAGGATCGCGGCGAGGTCGTGAACGGTCCGTTGCGCGTCGAGTCTGTCCGCTTCGGTGGTCCACCCCTGATGCCACGGCCCGTCAGGGCCGGCGACAAAGAGCAACGACTCCAGTGCGGGCGCGGCGAGGTCCAGCGCGGACGTGGGAAGCAGCGCTATGTCTGTCTCGTCCGACAGTTCCGCCAAGCGGTGTTGTAGGTGCACCCCGCCGGGCAGCGCGGCGGCCACGAGTGCTGCCGCCGCAACGACCTGGTCGGGGAAGAACTCTCGCCAGAGGAGGTCGCGGTTGGCTAGGACGTAGGTGAACATGTGCCGGAGCGCGTCGAAGTGCTGCTTTGGCGGCCTTTCGGCCAGTTCTTCGAGGAAGTCCAGGGCACCGTCACTGCTAAACGGCCCGGTTCCGAACGTGCCCACGTCACCCTCTCATCAGAGGACAGCCACCGTCGAAGTCGATGAGCGCACTACACAAGAACCTGCGCAGCGTAGCGCCCTGTTACGCACGTCCTGATACATCGCCAACCCCGCCGCCGGGGTCCACCGTCGTCCGGTCTGTCGTGGGCTGTGCTCACCTTGCGCCTGGTGTGCAGGCGCCGGCGGTGCGTTCGTCGTCGGTGGTGACCGCTGTTAAGTAACGGGTAGTCATCCCGCGGACGCCGGCGACGTTGAGGACCGGTGAGGTAGTGGGGTCAGCTGATCGTGACGGGCCGGCTCTCGGTGATCGGGCTGGCGAGGCCGGAGGTGTTGACGGCCCGCACCCCGTAGATGCGGGTGCCGGTGCCCGGGTTGCGGTCGACGTAGGTCTGTCGGGTAGGTGAGGCTTGCCCGATCGGTAGCCAATGGCCGGTCGCGTCGCGTCGCAGGCATTGGTAGTACGCGAGGTCTTCGCCGGTGGCCGGCCAGGTCAGGCGAATGGTGCCGGTGTCGGTGACGGCCATCAGCCGTGCTGGCGCGAGTGGCGCGATTCGTGCCGCTTCCTGCGACGTGATCCCGGTCGGGCTCGATGGGGGTGGAGGCGCTGTCGGCGGTTCCGGGCCGGTGGCCGTGGCGGTGTTCGGCGGGGGCGACGGCGTGCCGGCTGTTGCGCATCCGGCCGCAGCCAGGAGTACGGCGGCTGCGAGGAGCGGTGCGCGGGTCATGATCAGCTGCTTTCTGAGGTGTCCTGGCAGGGGCACCGTGCGTGGAGCCCCTGCCAGGAAAGGGTTGGTCTACTTGAACGTGAAGTTGGCGGAGTGTTGCGTGCCGTCGTTGAAGGTCACGGTCAGCTGGCGACAGGTGCCCGCCCACGACTTGGCGGTCTTCCACACGTAGGTGTACTGATCAGTGGCCGGATCGTACGTCAGCGTGGCATTCCCGGGGCTGACGGTCTGCTCGATCTCGTCGACCGGGGCGCCGGAGTCACAGGTCACCTGCTGGGAGGCGGGGGAGCCGGCGGCGAAGATGTCCAGACCCTGGTCACCACCGAGGCTGAACTTGACCGGGATGGCACTGCCGGCCTTCGCGCTGTTGACGGTCGGTGGGTTGTTGACCGGGGAGAAGAAGCCGGTGAACGTGTACCGCGACGCCGGTGGGCTCTTCTGCTCCTCCTCCGGTGTCATGGTCTCGTTGTTGTCGGTGACCATGGGCAGGTCCGGGGTGACTCCGGCCAGGCCGATCGCGCCGCCCGTGAGCTTCAGGTTGGCCCAGTCGTTGTAACCGTTGAGCGTCCCGTTGGCGCCGTCGTTGTTGACGTCGAACGACACTCCGGTCTCGGTGGAGTTGCCGTTGCAGTTCCAGTCGATGGCGCCGCCCGCGTTGTTGACCGCGACGTAGGCTCCCGGGATCGGGCACCAGTGTCGGGTCCCGTAGCCGGCCGCGCCGATCCCCGCGGGCTCGCTCAGGCTGTTCTCGTTCAGGCTGCCCAGGGCTGAGCGGGAGTAGTCGAACGTGCCGACGGCCCCGCCCTTGATGACGCCGCTCATCTGGAAGCCGTAGCTCATGATGCTCAGGTAGTTCGGCTTGTAGTTGGTGTCGTCACCACCACCGTGGCGCAGCGAGAGATTGTGGCCCAACTCGTGCATCAGCGTGCCGGCCTGCTCGCTGTCGCTGCCGGTACCTCCGGTGAACGAGCCGAGGCTCACGATCAGGTCAGAGGCGCCGATGCCCCGGGAGATACCCGACGAGGTCGTCGAGTCGTAGTTGTGGGCGGCAACCACGTAGTGGAAGATCGGCGTACGCCCGGTCGGCGTGAAGTTGGCGTCCTTGAGCGCCTGGAACGCGCTCCAGTCGTAGCCGCCCCCGCCGGAGGTGCCCAGGTTGGCGACGTAGGCGAGCTGGTTGGCCTTGCTCAGCGTCCCCCAGGTCGCGTTGGTCGCGTAGTTCATGATGCTCGACGAGCCCTCGTCGATGTGCAGGCTGATGCCCACTGATCCGGTCGGGCTGACGTACGGCGACGCGGCGAACGCGTCGACGACCTTCTTGAGCGCGGCGGCGCTCAGCTTCTGGTTGTGGGTGGCATCGGCCATCCAGTCGATCTGCAGGAAGATGTCCGGCTTGTTCTTGTCCGCGCCCATCGCCGGCAGGTCGATGAACTGCGGCGCGAGCGGGCCAGCGCCGTCTGGGTCGATGGTCACGCCGCCCGTCTCCCACTCGTCGAGCAGCCCGTCACCGTCGCTGTCCACCCCACCGCCGGTGGCGCAGGAGCCCGGCGGGATCTCGAACGCGATCGCCCGGCGCGGCTCGTACGCCTCCATCGACCACATCACCGTCTTCGGCGAGAACGTGACGCTGTCGCACTCCAGGTCCTCGTCGCGTACCCCGCCGGCACCGGTGGCGAAGTCGAACGCGGGCGCGTGCGTGCTGCGCTGCACCACCCAGACGTGGTTGCAGCCGTCCGAGCCCTGGAACAGCAACTGGCCGCCGATGGCCAGGCCGCTGTTGTAGCAGCCGCTGCCGGTCCAGCCGAAGCTGCCCAGGCTGGTGCCGGCGGTGGAGTAGTGGAAGATGGTCGTGGACGTGTCCGGGCTGATCAGCAGGCTGTCGTCCTGCGCGTCGTACGCCAGCCCGTCATCGAGCCCCTCGACGGCGCCGGCATCGGGCGCGTTGAACACCACGGACCCGGTACCGGTAGCCGGGTCGATCAGCCGCACGTCGCCGTCGGCGCCCGCGCCGCCCCAGCCGGCCCAGATCTTCTTGCGATTGCCGTCCCAGGCCAGCGCACCCAGGCCACCCGCGACGGTGTAGGAGGCGAGCACCGCCCCGGTGATCGGATCTGCCTTGTACAGGTCCGGGCTCGAGGCGTAGCAGCTGTACCAGAGGTTCTTGCCGTCGAACGCGATGCCGACACCGATGCCGCTGGAGCACGACTGCGAGAAATTCGTCTGTTGAACCAGGTCCCCATTCGCCGCGAGCGCCGGTAGCGGCCGAGCGGCCACCCCCAAGGCGAGCACCACGATGCCAACTACCGTCGCGCGGAGCCGTTGACGCCAGACTCTTCGGTGCATGCCACGCACCTTCCTTCACGTTTTGAGGCGAATTGGCGATCGGAGGTATCGCCGGCCAACACCCTTCGCCGTGAGGTCATCACCGAGAATCACTGAGACCGTGATCCGACACCGGAACAAACCGAACGTCAGGGAGGGCCCTCCACTGATCCGCGGCATCGCGCTGAACCACCGGCGACGCGGGCCAGATCAGCGCCGCGGGCGCCCATGGCGATACCGACGTCGGCGGCGGCGAGGGCGGGGGCGTCGTTGGCGCCGTCTCCGGTCACGGCGACCACCTCGCCCCGGCGCTGCAGCAGGGTGACGATGCGGTACTTGGCGGCGGGGGTGGCGCGGGCCACCACGGTGCCGTGGGTCAGCAGGGCGTCCAGGTCGCTGACCGCCGGCCTTGCGGTGGCCTCCGACGTGGCCGACCTTGCCCTGACGCGCGGCCCTCGGTTGGGCGACACGCGTTTCGCGGTGCTCGTCGGTGGGTTGGTGGTGGCCTTGCTGGCCGGGTTCGGGCTCGGCCGGTTCGGTACGGGCGACGAGCGGACCGCCACCGGCGCACCGCCGGCCACGGCTGCCGCTGGCGGCCCGCCCGCAGGGCAGCGTGCGCTGACGGCGGGGACGGGCACCAGCAGCGCCGGGTACTGGTGCGCACACCCATCCGGGTGACAGCACCGTGAGTCAGACGCAGGCGACCGGGACGTTGGTCAGCGCCGGCGGTCACACCCTGCAGCCCGTGCGGTGGTCCCAGCCGGCCGGCGTGCGCGTGGACTACCGGTTCCGGATCGTCGGAGCCGACCGGCAGGCGGCGACGCGCTTCACGGTCGTACACGACAGGCCCCTGCATTTGGTTGTGGTGGCTCGCGACCTGAGTGGATACCAGCACCTGCACCCCACCATGGCACCCGACGGCACCTGGAGCCCCTGAAGCTGACCCGGTCCGGCGGCTACCGCATCTACGCCGATTTCTCCCTGGCCGGGACCGACGGCAGTCCGCTGCCGCTGGTCCTGGGCGTCGACCACGACGTGCCGGGCCGCGTACACCCCGGCCGCGTTGCCGCCGGCGCAGCCGCAGGCGGCGGCCGGGCCGTTCACCGTGTCGATGGACGGCACGCCCAGCGTCGGCGTGGCGGCGCCGATGGTCTTCCGGGTCAACCGCACCGGCACGTCCGCACAGGTCTGCACGGCCGGGCTGGTCCGGCAGTTCCGCACTGGCGCCGAGCGACTCACCGCGATCGACGACGTGTCGCTGGAGATCACGGCCGGGCCGGTGGTGGCGCTGACCGGGCCGAGTGGCTCCGGCAAATCCACCCTGCTGCACCTGATCGGCGCGATCGAGCAGGCCGACCAGGGCACGATCACGGTGGACGACGTCGAGGTCAGTACGCTGCGTCGGGCCGCCCTGGCCCGCTACCGGCAGCGGGTCGGCTTCGTCTTCCAGCGCTACCACCTGCTGCCCGCGCTCACCGTGCTGGACAACGTCATCGCGCCGGTACTGCCCCGCCGGGGCCACGCCGCACACGCGGCCCGCGCCCGTGAGCTGCTGGACGCGGTGGGGCTGGCCGGCCGGGAACGGGCGCTGCCCGCCCAGCTCTCCGGCGGCCAGCAGCAGCGGGTGGCGATCGCCCGCCCGCCGCTTGGGGCGCCCCCGCGGAAGGGAGGCGACGATACGACCGC
>NZ_JBSGJR010000199.1:0-10734 GCF_053605645.1 Micromonospora sp. NPDC003776 | reverse complement strand
GTGCGGCGGCCGCCCCGGCCCAGGCCGCCCCGCCGGTCGCCGCCGCCGGTGCCCGGCGCTCCGGCGCGGTCAGCTTCCGCTGGTGGGGTACGTCCGGCTGGCGGATCGACATCGGCGAGCGCACGGTGCTGGTCGACCCGTACCTGAGCCGCTACGACACCGGGCTGTTCCGGGGCAGGTTCGACCCGGACACCCCGCTGACCGTGGACACCCGGGTCATCGACCCGCTGGTCGACCGGGCCGAGAACATCCTGGTCACGCACACCCACTGGGACCACTTCAACGACGTGCCGCACATCGCCGGCCGCACCGGCGCCCGGGTCTTCGGCACCCTCACCGCCTACCACCTGGGGCTGGCGTACGGGCTGCCGGCCGGCCAGCTCGCCCCGGTCAAGGGCGGCGAGGTGCTCGACTTCGGCGACTACACGGTCGAGGTGGTCAGCTCCCTGCACAGCCGCAACGCCGCCTGGTCGCTGGCCTTCCCCGGGGTGCGGGTCAGCCCGCCGCCGAAGCCGGAGAAGGTCTCCGACCTGCCCGAGGGGGACACCCTGGCGTACCAGATCCGGGTGGCCGGCGGCCCGTCGGTGTTCTTCATGGGGGCGAGCGACCTCAACGAGCGCAACCTCGCCGGGCTGGCCCCCGACGTGGCGATGGTGGCCTCCGCCGCGACCACCTCGACCGCCGACTACGTGCCCCGGCTGATGGCCGCGCTCGACCACCCCAAGGTCGTCGTGCCGGTGCACTGGGACAACTTCGAGACCCCGCTGACCAACCCGCCGGCCGTGGCGGAGAGCGATCGCAAGCGCCTCGACGACCTGATCGCCGCCGTGCGCCGGGTGTCGCCGCGCACGCGGGTGCTGCTGCCGGAGTACCACACCGCGTACCACTTCTGACCAGGCCGCGGAGGGGCCGGGCCGACGGGGGTCGGCCCCTCCGGTCAGCCGGCGGCCAGGTCGCGCAGCGCCAGCACCGACTTCCAGTTCCGTGTCGTGGCCACCAGGCCCAGCTTCTTCTCCAGGTACGCGTTGGTGAACTTCGACCGCCCGTAGCCACCGTCGGGGAAGTGCAGGTGGATCTCCCGCCCGACGACCTCGTACTCGACGTTCTCGCCGGCCGGCACGGTCAGCTCCTTGACCTTCGCCGCGGTGGGCCTGGCCGACAGGAAGGCCACCAGCGTCCGGGTGGGGTCGTCCTGCTTCGCCGCGTACGGGCTGGCGTCGGCGACCGCGGCCAGCTCGGCGTCGCTGCGCACCAGCACCGGCACCCGCAGCCCCAGTTCGTCGGCGAGCCGGCGCTCGATGCCCTGGCCCAGGATGTCGTCCTTCGTCGGCGGGCTGGTGAAGACCACGTTGCCGCTCTGCAGGTAGGTCTTGACGTCCTCGTGGCCGAGGTCGGCCACGATCCGCCGCAGGTCGGCCATCGCCAGCCGGGTGGAGCCGACGTTGACGCCCCGCAGCAGGGCGGCGTAGCGGGCCATGCCGATCCTCCTCGCCTCCGGGTGGTGCACCGCCAGCCTAGGACCGCGGACCGTGCCGTGCTGGCCCGCGTGGCCGCGGGATGGCCGGGCGCGCCGGATGACGGCGTCCTGCGTGCTGGCGGTCGGGTGCGCCGGAGAGAGTGCCGGCACGACCCGCCGCCGGTGGACGGGGCGGCCGACGCCGGCTGGCTGCTCGGCCACTTCAAGCCACCGGGGGCTTTGGAGCTGATATCAGCAACGACTCAGGCGGCCAGGGGTCCGGTTCTGGCTCGTCGCGGCGGGCGGCGGGTCCGGCCTGGTCGCGTCAGCGGCTGGGACCCGGGCCGGATGGTCGGCCGGTGGAAGCTGCTGTCGCCGCGGCCCGGCCTGAGCCAGGTTCTGAGTCGTTCACGACATCAGCTCCACAGGAGTCCAGACCCCCCACCGACCCGCACGGAGGCCCGTTCGCTGGCCCGGGCCCTGCTCCCGGACGCCGCGAGAGCTGCAGCCGTCAGGGTCAACGCCGGCGGATCGCGGTCGAGTCGAGCCGGAAGCCGATGGTGCGGTCCACGATCCGTTCGACCAGCTCCGACTTGCGCAGGCCCGCGACCCCGCGCAGCCCCGCCCGGGCGGCCAACGCACGCAGCTCCCGGGCCGTCCACGACGACAGGTACGCCGTACCCTCGTCGCGCCGGCCCATGCCGACGAGCGCGGCGTGCGCCCGCTCGACGTCCGCGCCGAACGGCGCCGGCGCGGCAACGGGCGTGCCGGGCGGGACGTCGCCGGCCGGGGCGGGCGGGACGCCGTCGGGTGACGTCGCGGCCCGGGCCGGCGCGGGAGCGCCGTGCGACGAGCTACCGGCGGGCAGGACGGCGAGCCGGGCGCGTCCCTCGGCCAGGGCGGTCAGGTCGGCGGCGGAGAGGCCGGCCAGGAACTCTGCCACCCGGGCCAGCACGGCCCGCGTCGGGTCGGTCATGCGTCCGCCCCGGCGGCGGCCACGGCTGCGGTGACGGGTGCGGGGGAGCTGGGCGCCGGGTCCGGCTGAAGAGCGGCCAGGAACTCGGTGGTGATCTGGCGCAGCTCCTCGCGGACGGCCGGCGCGGTGACCCGGTCCCGCAGCACCACCGGCACCCCGCGCGGGGTGTTCGTGGCGAAGAGCGTGACGTTCTCCCGCAGCGCGGTCGGGAACACCGGCACGCCCAGCGCGCGGACCTGGTCCAGGAAGCCCTGGTGGGCGGCGACCGGGCGCTGCGCCATCAGCTGGACCATGGTGAACACCACGCCCGCGATGCCCGGGGCCACCTTGTGGTGGCGGCGGATCTTCGCGAACCGGCGGGAGTCCGCGTTGTACCGGTCGACCAGCTCCCGGACGTTCGCGTGCAGATAGTCGATGCCCAGAGTGGACAGGTAGTCGGCCCGGGCGGGGATCAGCAGGTGGTCGCTCGCGATGATCGCCGACTGGGTCACCACGTTGAAGTTCGGCGGACAGTCGATCAGCACCAGGTCGTACGGGTCCAGCGCCGGGTCGTGCAGCCCCTGGTCCAGCGACCCGCGCACCCGGAACAGCTCAGCGTCGTACTCGTCGCCGTCGGCGACGCCCCGGGCCAGCGCCAGGTCGATGTCGACCAGCTGCAGGTGCGACGCGATCAGGTCCAGCCGACCCGCGCCCTTGAGCTGGGCGTTCGCCGGGCCGGGGGTAACCACCAACTCGCCGAGGGTCACCTTCGGAGTGTCCCCGCGCAGGCCGTCGTACCAGCGTTTCACCGTGCGCTCGTCGCGCAGCCGGTCGCGCCAGTCGTCCGGCTCGTAGAAGCTGAACGTCAGACTGGCCTGCGGATCGAGGTCGATCAGCAGCACCTTCATGCCCCGGTTGGCCAACTCGGCCCCGAGGTTGGCGGTCATCGTGGTCTTACCGACCCCGCCCTTGTAGTTGATCACAGATACGACGTACACCCGAACCTCCCCGCCGGAACGGTAGCGTTCCTGTCCATGCGCGTGAACCCGCGGTACGCCACCGGCCTGCTCCTCGCCGTCGCCGCGGTCGTCTGGTGGGCGGTCGGCATGGCGGTGCTGCAACCACTGACCGAGCCGGCCGGGCCGTGGTCCGAGGTACTCCCCGGCAACAACACCTACTGGGCCCGGGAGGTACGCCTCACCGCGCTGGTCGGCGTCGCCCTGGGGCTGCTCCTGGCCTTCGGCGGCGGCCGCGTCGCCACGGGCACGGGCGGCGCGCTCGCCGCCGGCTGGATCCTCGTCGACCTGGCGGTCGACCGGGCCGACCTCGAGGGCTGGCGGTACGTGCCGCCGCTCGCCGCCGCCGGGTGCCTGGTGCTGGCTGGGGCGGTGCTCCTGCTGCACCGCCTCCGCGCGGCCCCGGCGGACGGGCCGCCCGCCCGCCGTACGCTGCTGGTCGCCGCCACCGTCGCGGCGGTCCTGGCGGCCGTCGGCGCCGCGGTGGAGTCGCCCACCGACCGCGAGCCGCAACTGGTCTGGGCCGGCCTCGGCGGTGGCCTGCTGAGGTTCGCGCTGGCGCTCGGCTGCGCGCTGGCCGCCGCCCCGCCCTTGGTCGGATCCCGCACCGGGCTGGCGGCCGCGCTGGCGCTGGCGCTGGCCGGCGCGGCCACCGTCGTCGGCATCCGGCTGGCCCCGCCCGACGACGCGGTCGTCTTCCTGTGGGCGGGTGGTGTCCTCCTGGTCACCGGGGTGGCCGCCCTGGCCGGCGCCCGACCGGCGGGACGTCCGGCGGCACCCTGGTACGCGGGCGTTGCCGTGGTGTCCGCTGTCGGTCTGCCGATCGTCCTGTTCGTCGCGGACCTGTTCCAGATGTGGTTCCCGATCGGCCCGATGCTGACCCGGCTGGGCGGCAACATCGCGATCAGCGACGCCGACACCGACACCTCGGTCACCCTCGCCGGGTTGGTCTCGGGGCTCGTGCTCGGGCTGCTGCTGGCCCGGGTCGCCGAGCCGGCCCGCGCGGCGAATCCCGTCGCGCCCCGGCCCTGACCTCAGGGCTTCTTGTAGACCGGCAGGCCGAGGCTCTTGCGTACCCGGTTGGCCTCGGCGCCGCCGTCGTGCGCCGCGGCGGCGCGGATCTCCCGCATCAACGCCTGGGCGTCGCTCGCCTCGGCGGCCAACTGCCAGTGCCGCAGCGCCACGTCGTTCTCCTTGAGCAGCGCCGCGACCGGCGCCTGCACCTTCGCCGGCCAGGCGGTGGCGCGCAACTGCTCCGCGTGGGCGGCGTTGGTGGTGGCGACCGTACGGGCCAGCCCCCGGACGGTCCGCCAGGGCTTGCCGGCCCGCAACGCCTCCTGCAACTCCTCCAGCGCGGTGTTGTAGGGCGCCACGATCGACAGGTACCGCCCCTTCGCCTCCTTCAGCGTGAGCGGGGCGGAGGCGGTCGGGGAGGGCGTCTCCCAGGCCGGGAACTCGGTCGTCGGGTGCTGGCCGCCGCAGCCGGCGAGCAGCAGGACCAGAACCAGGGCGGCGGGCCAGCGACGCACGGTACTTCCCATCTCCGAGGGGGCGGATCACCGGCGAGTTTAGGGCTGACCCGGCGACCCTGCCGCCCACCGGCTGCTCGTGCACGACGCGGGACTGGCCTGAGCCGACGAGGGCCGAAGCGAATACGCTCATCCCTGATAGTTCCATTTCTGGTTGTATCAGCGATGAGTGCAAAGATCCCGAGCTCGACACGCGCCGTTCGATGCCCACGACCTCGGGCGACTCCTGCGACACCGCTCCCAGCTGCCCGGGGCGGACGAGGTGGCGCCGCGCGTCGCCGTCTCGCGCAGTGGAGGATCGCTCGAAGGCCTCACCGTTCTGACACCGGAGGACCTGCTGGCCGCCTGGCGGGATTGAACTGCTGCCCGCGCCGGGCCGTACCAGTGGTCGAGGATGTGGTGCGGCGGGTCGGCCGCACCGCTGCCGAGCTGCGGGAGGCCTGCCGTGCGAGTTGGTGAGCAGTCGACGGATCCCATCGATCAGATCCTGGGTGAGGTGCCGGTGCCGGCGCCGCTGACCCCGGAGGATGTCCGGCTCGCGGTCCGGGCGGTGGTGGTGCACGCCGCCGAGGAGTGGCCCGCCGGACCGAAGTGCCGCAACGACGGCGCCGCGTACCCCTGCCGGTTGCACCGGTGGGGACGGCGGGTGCTGGAGGCCCACGGCCTCAACGAGCGTCAGATCGACGCGCTGGTGCGGCACGGCAACCCGTTCGTGCACGTGCCCTTCCCGTTCGTGCTGAGCGGCCCGGCGGCCCGTCCGCCGGTGCCGGCCACCCAGACCCCGCGCGGCCCGGCCGGCCGGGTGGCCGTACCCGGCGTGCGGCCCGCTCTCCGGCCCGGCGGTGCCGGTCGGCCCGTGGCGCCCCCCGCCACCCGGCCGCGCTGGCCCCGGGCGAGCTGACGAGCGGTCCGGGGGCACGCCCGGACCGCGTCACGCCCGGGGTTACGGGACGGCGGCCCGGCACGGGGACCCCCCACCCCCGCGTCGGGCCGCCGTCCAACGGCGTCCTGGCTCAGCTGACTCCGCAGTTGGGCGCGGACCAGCTGGTCGTGTTGCTGCTCTTGTCGCTGTTGTTCTCGCGGCGCGAGTCCACGTGGACGTGGGTGTTGTGGTTCGGGTAGCCGGGGCCGTAGATGCCGCTGAAGCCGTGGTTGCGGGCGTTGCGCGCCACGGTGCAGAGCGACGAGGTCTTGGAGATCAGGTCGGCCGCGTTGCCGTAGAGGTGCTGGCTGTCCGACGCGCCGCCGACCTGCTTGTTGCAGGCGATGCTGCGGAAGCCGCTGGTCACGTAGAGCGGCTTGTCGCCGAGGCTGCGCCGCAGCGCCTCCAGCTTCCACATGGTGCGGACCGCGTTCTCCCGGGTGGCGCTGGCGGAGAGCGGCCCCCCGCTCCAGCCGCCCTTGCCGCAGCCGTTGTCGAGCTCGGTGTAGCTGAAGTGCTTCGGGGTGCAGTCGCTGTCCTGCAGGTCGTAGATCTTGGCGAAGGTCTGCGGTCCGGCGATACCGTCGGCCCGCAGCCCGTACGCGGCCTGGAATCTCCGGACCGCGGCGGCGGTCTCCGGGCCGTAGCGGCCGTCGATCCGGACGATGTCCCGGTAGGCGGCCCAGCCCGCGACCCGGATCTGCAACTGCCGGACGTCGTCGCCGGAGCGCCCCTGAGAGAGGGTGCGCTGCCAGGTGTAGCAGCTGTCGGCGTGGGCCGCCGGTGCGGCGACCACCGTGGCGATCGCGGCCCCGGGCAGTGCCAGCGCGAAGGCGACGGCTGCCCGCTTGAGGGTGTTGACGCGCACGAAGATCCTCCCGATTAGAGATCGAATGAGGTGTGACCAGGGCATCGACCGGGACGTCCTGTGCCATCCACCTTCGCAGCGTTGAAGACGATTCGTGGGCAATAACGAGAATCGTCCTCATAATTGCTTGCTCCTTGGCGTCAGCTGTGAATCGCCGGGAATTTCGAATCGCCCATTCCGGCTCAGCCGGCGGCTGCATTACCGCAACCGCGCAGTCGTGACAGAACTGTTCGTTCGGCGGCACCGAGGGTGATATCGGGAGGCCCGCTGCGCCCGGTAACGTCTCCGCCGGGGCCGTGCACGGTTCCGCGGGGCGGGGAGGTGAGCGTTGGCGCGTGGGGGCATCTTCTGCGTCGAGGGTCAGTGGCACCGGGACCTCAATGAGCGCGGCTCGGTCCTGCCCACGCTGGAACTGCTGGAACGGCTGGGCAAGATCCGGTTCATCCACAAGGACGCCGCCACCCGCGACGAGCTCTTCTACTTCCTCGACCGCTGGCTGCTCAAGCAGTACGCGGACTACCGGGTCGGCTTCTTCGCCATGCACGGCGAGCCGAGCCGGCTCTGCCTCACCGACTGGGATTCGGTCGAGTTGGCCGACGTCGCGGAACGGATGGCCGGCCGGTGCGAGGGACGCCGGCTCTACTTCGGCAGCTGCTCGGTGCTGCGCGCCTCCGACGCCGCGCTACGGGACTTCCTCGAGCGGACCGGCGCCGCGCTGATCTGCGGCTTCACCCGGGACGTCGACTGGGTCGAGTCCGCCGCGTTCGAGACCGTCCTGCTGGACGTGCTGGCCAACGGCCAGCGGCACAACGCCGCCGAGCTGCGGATGGGCTCCGCGCACTGGGCGCCCCTGGCGTCGTACCTGGGCTTCCGGGTGATCTACGCGAACGGCCGGGCCTGGCGGCCGGCGGTGCGGCCCCGGGTGCCGGCGCAGCCCACGCCGTCCCGGGTCGCCCACCGCCCCCGCTGACCGAACGGCCGCCCGGGCGGCCTGGTAGAACCGAGACATGGCACGCACCATCGCGACCAACACCCGGGTCGACCGGGACGCCCTGACCGAATTCCTCCGACCCCGGCACAAGGTCCTGCTGATGACCACCCGCGCCGACGGCCGGCCGCAGTCCTCGCCGGTCTCCTGCGGCGTCGACGCCGAGGGCCGGCTGGTGATCTCCACCTACCCGGAGCGGGCCAAGGTGGCCAACATCCGGCGCGACCCCCGGATCTCCGCCTGCGTGCTCTCCGACGACTGGAACGGCCCGTGGGTGCAGGTGGACGGCACCGCCGAGGTGCTCGACCTGCCCGAGGCGTTGGAGCCGCTGGTGGAGTACTTCCGCAGCATCTCCGGCGAGCACCCGGACTGGGACGAGTACCGCGAGGCCATGGTGAAGCAGGGCAAGTCGCTGATCCGGGTCACCATCGAGAGCTGGGGCCCGATCGCCACCGGCGGCTTCCCCGCCCGGCTGGCCGACTAGGTTCTGCCCGCTGACCCGCGCCCGGTGGCGGGTCAGCGCCCGCCCGTCAACCGACGGATGAGCCGTACGCTGCGCTCGCGCCGGCCCCAGGCGATCACGACGACCGGGATCAGGTACGCCAGCGGCGTGATCACGGTGGCCGGGTCGAACAACAGCAACTGGGTGATCGACGCGCCGACCAGCAGCGCGGTGAGACCGAGCGCCGCCAGGCCACAGAGGGCCGGAAGCAGCAGGCCGATCGCGCCGGCCAGCTCGACGGTCGCGATGAAGTAGATGAACCAGGAGCCCAGGCCGATGCGGTCGAACGCCTCGACGGCCGCCGGGTAGGCGGTGAACTTCGTGTAGGCCGCCATCAGGAAGGCGGCGGCCATAACGACCTGGAGGGCCCAGAGCGCGACGGTGGCTCGGCGACCGGTGATGTTCGTCGGGGTGGCGGTGGTGATCGACATCGGCGTGTCCTTCCGTTGTTCCGCGATGTGCTGTCACCCCTGAGTCGAAGCCACGATGCCGTCATCGACATGTCCCGGGAAAATTTCTCTGCCCGGCGTCGTCGCTCGTCATGCTCAGTAGGCGGCGGTGAAGCGCGCGTTGCGGAACCGCGGATTCTCGATCTCGTCGACGATCGCCACCGCCAGGTCCTCGTAGGTGAGCACCGAGCGGCCCTGCGCGTCGGTCACCGGGTGGTCGGTGCCGGTGCGGTAGTGGCCGGTGCGCTCGCCCGGGTGGAACTCCAGCGGCGGGGGCGAGACGTACGTCCAGGTCACCCCGTCGGCGGAGGAACGGTAGACGGCCAGGGCGTCGGCCTGGCCCTCGGCCGAGTCCCGGTACTCCTCGGGGAAGTCCGGCTCGTTCAGGTAGGGGGTGCCCTTCGGGGTGAGCAGCGTCGCCCCGCCGCCGACATGGATCACCCGGGGCGGATCGGGCAGCTCCCGCAGCGTGTCCACCAGCGTGCGGGCAGCGTCGCGCCACAGCTCCCGCTCGCCACCGCCGATCGCCACCACGAACACGTCGGCGTCCTCGGCCAGCTCCCGGACGCTGCGCCCGGAGGTGGCGTCGCCGGTCACCGTGCGTACCCCGGCCGGCAGGTAGCTGGTCGCCTCCGGGCGGCGTACCGCCGCGGTGACCCGGTGCCCCCGCTCCACCGCCTCGGCCGAGATCCGTGACCCGGCGGTGCCGCCGGCACCGAACACGACGATGTTGGCCATGCCCCCAGGCTAGGGATTCCGCCGCCCGGCCGGTGCCGTTACGCGGATCACGGCCACCCGGCGAAAACTGGTCGGCGGCGGTTGCGGACATCGACTACCGTCCCGTGGGCATGATCGTCGATCCGACGATCCGGTTTCCACGGGGGAACACATGACCGCTCGAATCCACCGCCTCCTCGCCTGGATGGCCCCGGCCACGCTCGCGCTGACCGCGCTCGCCCCGGCCCTGCCGGCCCAGGCGGCAAAGCCGCAGCCCACGCCGACCGTCACCGCGGGACCGGTCGACAAGGACCTCAACGGCGACGGCGTCCCCGACCTGGTCGCCGTCGGCGGCCCGGGCACCGGGCTCCCCTCCGGCGTCTGGTCCGCGATCGGGGTGAAGTCCCGCAAGACCGGCGCCGGCACCGGCCAGGTGCAGACCGCGACCAACATCGGCCTGCGCGGCAACGGCTTCGGCGGCACCTCGTCGCCGACCGAGTTCGACGGCGCCCAGGTCACCACTGGCCGCTTCGCCGGCGAGGCTCAGCAGGACTTCCTCGCCTACTACCCGAGCGGGTCCTACGCCGGCAACGGCAGCCTCATCAAGGGCGCTGGCGACGGCACGATGCTCGACCCCGTCAGCGGCAACCAGTTCAACGTCGGCTCGGACTATCTGATCGACGCCAACGGCAACATCCCACTGCGGTTGGCGAACGCGTTCCAGGCCGATGGCGTCGACAACGGCATCCCGGACCTGCTCGGCGTCTCGGGTGACGCCACCAACGGCTACCGGCTCGGCTACCACCCCAGCTTCGGGGCGCCCGGTCTCTACTACGGGGTCACCACGCTGACCAACCCCACCCCCACCGGCGGGAGTGAATGGCAGAACTGGAGCATCGCCAGCACCGAGACCGGCTCCGGCGTCGCGGTCTTCCTGCGTAACGCCGGCACCGGCGACCTCTACCTCTGGAGCGGGGTCACCATGGTCGACAACGGCGACGGCACCGGCTCGCTGAGCTTCACCCAGTACCAGGTGGCGGCGAACTGGAACACCGGCGTCGCGATCGGCACCCTGGAGGCCGCCGACATCAACGCCGACGGCACCCCCGACCTGTGGGCCGTGTTCACCGACGGCACCTACCGGGCGTACCTCGTCTCCGGGCTGTCCACCAGCGGCCCGGCGACGGTGACCGCGACCCGCGCGCAGCGGCTGGCCTGACCGGACGCGGGCGCGCCGCCACCCCGGCGGCGCGCCCGCCCCCCCCCGTCAGTCGACCACCCCGGGGGAGACGAGCTGGCGCACCAGCGAGCGCCGCCGGGGGGGGGGCGACG
>NZ_JBSGJR010000198.1:0-10790 GCF_053605645.1 Micromonospora sp. NPDC003776 | reverse complement strand
CACGCCCTGCGTACCGGGGCCGGGGTTCGTGGCGCCGCTGGTGCAGTTCGTGCTGCACCTGGGCGCGGTCGCGGTCGGCATCGCGCAGGGCGCGCTGGACGAGATGACCGCGCTGCTCGCCGACGGCCGGCAGCGGCTCTACGCCCGGCAGCCACTGGCCGACTCGCCGGCGTTCCGGGTCCACCTGGGCCGGGCGGACCTGAACGTCCGCGCCGCCCGGACCCTGCTCGCCGGCCTCGCCGACGAGCTCTGGGCGGCCTGCGCGCACGACCCGACCCGGATCGCGGAGCTGCACCCGACGGTCTCCGCGTCGCTGCCCTGGGTCACCGAGCAGGCCATCGCCGCCGTGGCCACCTGCTACCGGGCGGCCGGCGGCGGCGCGACCCTTGACTCCTCCCCGCTGCAACGCCGGTTCCGCGACATCCACACGTTCGCCCAGCACGCCGCCGCCGCCGAGGGCTGGCTGGGCAATAACGGCGCCCGGCTGCTCGGCCGGCCGGTGGCGCTGGCGTACTGACCTGCCCGGGCGGACGCGGCCCGGGACCTGCAGAGCAGGGTCGACGCGGTCGCCCGGGAGATCGCCGAGGGCGACCTGAACCAGGCCGACGAACAGGTCCGGAAACTGCACGCCAAGCTGGCCGAGCTGCTCCGCGGCGGGAAGCTGACCACCGACGGCTACCAGACGCTCGAGGCCGGCGTCGACCGGATCGCCGCCGAGCTGCCGTGACCGGACGGGTCAGTGCCAGGTGGCGGCGGCCCGCCGCAACCGGTCGTTGATCGCCCGGCCCACCCCGACCTCCGGGACCGGCTCCGCCACGATCTCGGTCACCCCGGCCGCGTCGAGCCGGTGCAGCGCGTCGAAGAGGCGCGCGGCCGCGACGGTCAGATCGCCGTCGGGCGACAGCACCTCCACCGCCGCCCATCCGCCGGTGCCCGGCCGCTCCCGGAAGGCCAGGAAACCCCGCCGGCCACCGTCGCCGGCCGACGGCTCGGCCGTTCCCAGCCGCAAGGGGGTACGCGGGGCGTAGTGCGCGGCCAACGTCCCGGGCGCCACCGGCTGGCCGGAGCTGCCCGGCCGTACTTCGACCGGCCCGACCGCCTCGACCAGCGCCTCCACCGGCAGGGCACCCAGCCGGAGCACCACCGGCCGCTCGTCCCGGGCGTCCACGATGGTCGACTCGATGCCGCACCGCGTGGGTCCACCGTCGAGCACCACATCGACGGCGTCACCCAGCCCGGCCACCACGTGCTCGGCACGGGTGGGACTGAGCTGACCGAAGCGGTTGGCGCTGGGCGCGGCGACCGGCACCCCGGCGGCGGCGATCAGGGCCCGGGCGGCCGGCTCGTCGGGAACCCGGACCGCCATGGTGTCCAACCCGGAGGTGACGATCGGCGGGATCACCGCCGGCCGGTCGACGATCAGGGTGAGCGGCCCCGGCCAGAAGCGCTCGACCAGCGCGGCGACCGACGGCGGCACCGCACCGATCAGGCGGGGCAGGTCGGCGGCGTCAGCCAGGTGACTGATCAGCGGGTCGAAGCTGGGCCGGGCCTTCGCCGCGAAGATCCGGGCCGCCGCCTCCGCGTCGAGCGCGTTCGCACCCAGTCCGTAGACCGTCTCGGTGGGGAAGGCGACCAGCCCTCCGGCACGCAGGACGGAGGCGGCTTCGGCGATGCCGCTGTCGGCCGGCAGGACGCGCGGGGATCGGGTGTTCACGCCCCGACGCTAGCCTGCCGCCCACCGCCCGGTACGCCCGCCCACCAGTCGACGCCGTCGGAAAACGTGCCTCGGATTCTTCACCCTTTCCCGCCGGCTTGCTGGCGTCTCGTCGCTCGGAACTGCCAACGGGCGTGGCCCCTGATCTCGCCGGCGCCGCTCGCTCGGCCCAGCCTCCCCGGACTCCCCTCAGTGCCTGACCCGCGTACGTCCCACCTGAGCGAGGGGAGCTTTCCCCGGTGATGGAGCTACTTGGGCACTCCACGATCTGGATGACGGCCGACCCGTACGGCACGTCCTGCCGGCGCAGACTCGTCATCCTGGCGCACGCCGGGGCCTGCCACTATGAGCTGGTGGATCCGGAGAACCAGCTTGGCCAGGTTGGCCGTCGCGATGTCGTCCAGCGATAGGTCGAGGTAGTCGGCGAGCGCGGCTACGTACCAGAGCACGTCACCGAGTTCCTTGGCGATGTCGGCCCGGTCGATCCGCGACTCGTCGCTGTCCAGGTCGCGGAGTCGCAGGCAGGGGCCGGGCCGGCGCGCCCGGCTTCGCGGGCCGTTTTGATCAGGGCACCGGGCGAGGAGCGGACGGCGTGACCGCTCGGCTGTACGCGCATCCGCGATCAACCAGGGAAAGTGCTGGTGGAGCCCAGGGGACTCGAACCCCTAACCCCTGCCTTGCAAAGGCAGTGCTCTGCCAGTTGAGCTAGGGCCCCCGAGGCGGGCGGAGCCGCCGGTGCTGGCAGTCGGAGAGACGGTCAGCGCAGATCGGGAGCGGTGGTCGCCTCGTGCCACAGGGCGCGCTCGTCGTTCGAGGCCTTCACCTTCTTGGCCACGAATGCGGCCACGCCGACGACGCCGGCCAGGATCAGGAGCTTCTTGAACATGGGACGACCCCTCGCGCTCGGCTACCGTCCGACGGTGTGCGGTGGGGCTAGCTGGAATCGAACCAGCGACCTCAGAGTTATCAGCTCTGCGCTCTAACCGACTGAGCTATAGCCCCGCGTAGCGACGAGCAAGGTTAACCCATCGCCGCCGCCGTACCCAAATCGGGGGGTCCGTGGCGGCCCTCACCCGTTCTGCATCGAACGTACCCGCATACGCGACGCCGGGGCGACCGCTTTACGCGGCGCCCCGGCGTTCGGTCCGTTCAGTCCCGCTCGGCGAGGGTCAGCTCGATCCCGCCGACCAGGTCGGCGCAGACGTTGTAGACGAAGGCACCGAGCGTGGCGAGCGCGGTGAAGAGCACGACGTTCACCAGGCCGATCAGCGCGGAGCTGAGGATCACGCCCTTGGCGGTGATCCGGAACCCGCCGCCGGCCTGGCCGCCGGCGTTGACCAGGTCGGTCAGGCTGGCGTTGACGCTCTTGAACACACCCATCGCGTCCAGGGCCAGGTAGAGCACCGAGGTGGCGACGACCACCACGATGAAGAGCACCACCGAGACCGCGAAGGCGAACTTCATCACGGACCACGGGTCGATCCGCTTGAGGTTCAGCCGGGCCCGGCGTGGCCCCCGGGACGCCGCGGAGCTGACCGAGCTGCGCGCGGCGCGTACCGCCTCACCGACCCGGGCGGCGCCGACGGCGGCCGCGTTGCTGATGCCCGGCGGCAGGCCCCCGCCGTTGGCGGGGCGGCCGGTGGTGCCGGGACGGGCCCCGTCCGGCGAGGGCTTCGCCGCGGTGCCCACCCCGGCGGCGACGCGCGGCTGGGTGCCGGTCGTACCGGTCGACGGCTTCGCCGTACCCGTTGTCTTGATCGGCTGTGTCGTCGTGGCGGCGGGCTTGGCCGAGGTGGCCGCACTCCCGACCGAGGTCGGGCTGTCGGCCTGGTCGGTCTTCTCGCTCGTCCCCGAGTCCTCCCCCGGCTTGTCCGGCGGCGGGGCCATGCCGGGGGCCCGGGTGAACTTCGGGGCAGGCGCGTCGGCGGGGACCGTGGCCCGGCCCACGGCCGCGCGGCCGGTCGCTGGTGCACCGCTCTTGGCGGCCTCCTCATCGACCGGGTTTGCCGAGGTCCCCGTGTTCCCCGACTTCGCCTGTGTCTCCGTCATCAACTAGTCCTGTTCGTCAGGCTCGTCGGCATTGCGAGCAATCGCCACGATAGTTACGCCGTCCGGGAGGTCCATCAGCTTGACCCCCATTGTGTTCCGGTCCCGCGTACGGCGTACAGGCTTCACCGGAGTCCGGATGACGCCGCCGTTGCTGGTGATGGCGAACAGCTCGTCGTCCGGGCTGATCACCACCGCGCCGACCAGGCCACCGCGTCGCTCGGTGATCTTGGCGGTCAGCACGCCCTTACCTCCCCGGCCCTGGACCGGGTATTCCTCGATCGGGGTACGTTTTGCGTAACCGCCGTTCGTTGCGACCAGCACGTCCATCTCCATGCCCTCGCGGACGACCTCCATGGCAAGGAGAACATCGTCTTCGCTGAAGCGCATGCCGATGACGCCGGAAGTGGCGCGACCCATCGGGCGCAGCGTCTCATCGGTGGCGTTGAACCGGATGGCCTGGGCGTTCTTGGACACCAGCAGCAGGTCGTCGGTCGGGGCGACGAGGGCAGCACCGACCAGCTCGTCCTCATCGCGCAGGTTGATCGCGATGACTCCGCCGGAACGGTTGGAGTCGAACTCCTCGAGCCGCGTCTTCTTCACCAGGCCGTTCTTCGTGGCCAGTACCAGGTAGGGGGCCACCTGGTAGTTCGGGATTTCGATGATCTGCGCGATCTGCTCGTCCGCTTGGAAGGCGAGCAGGTTGGCCACGTGCTGGCCCTTGGCCACCCTACTGGCCTCGGGAAGCTCGTACGCCTTCGCCCGATAGACCCTGCCCTTGTTGGTGAAGAACAGGATCCAGTCGTGTGTCGAGCATACGAAGAAGTGGCTCACGATGTCGTCCTGGCGGAGCGTGGCGCCGCTGACGCCCTTGCCGCCCCGGCGCTGCGAGCGGTAGAGGTCGACCTTGGTGCGCTTGGCGTACCCGGTGCGGGTGATGGTGACGACCACGTCCTCGCGGGCGATGAGGTCCTCCATCGAGACCTCGCCGTCGAACGGCACGATCTTGGTCCGCCGGTCGTCGCCCCACTTGGCGACGATCTCGCCCAGCTCGTCGGAGACGATCTTCCGCTGCCGCTCCGGCTTGGCGAGGATGTCCTTGAGGTCGGCGATCTCCAGCTCGAGCTTGGCCAGATCGTCGAGGATCCGCTGCCGCTCTAGGGCGGCGAGCCGGCGCAGCTGCATGTCCAGGATCGCGGTCGCCTGGACCTCGTCGATCTCCAGCAGCTGGATCAGGCCCTGCCGGGCGTCCTCCACCGTGGGCGAGCGCCGGATCAGGGCGATCACCTCGTCGAGCGCGTCGAGCGCCTTGGACAGACCGCGCAGGATGTGCGCCCGCTCCTCGGCCTTGCGCAGCCGGAACGCGGTCCGCCGGCGGATGACCTCGATCTGGTGCTCGACGTAGTAGCGGATGAACTGGGCCAGGTTGAGCGTGCGGGGCACGCCGTCCACCAGCGCCAGCATGTTGGCGCCGAAGGTCTCCTGGAGCTGGGTGTGCTTGTAGAGGTTGTTCAGCACCACCTTGGCGACCGCGTCGCGCTTGAGCACGAGCACGATCCGCATACCGGTACGCCCGGAGGACTCGTCCCGGATGTCGGCGATGCCACCGAGCTTGCCCTCCTTGATGAGCTCGGCGATCCGCTCCGCGAGGTTGTCCGGGTTGACCTGGTACGGCAGCTCGCTCACCACGAGGGCGGGGCGACCGCGCTTGTCCTCCTCGACCTCGACCACCGCGCGCATCCGGATCGAGCCACGGCCCGTCCGGTACGCGTCCTGGATGCCGGACTGCCCCACGATCAGACCGTGGGTCGGGAAGTCCGGACCCTTGACGATCTCCAGCAGCGCCTCGAGGGTGGTCGCCTCGTCGGCCTCCGGGTTCTCCAGGCACCACTGCACCGCCGCGCCGATCTCGCGCAGGTTGTGCGGCGGGATCTTGGTGGCCATGCCGACCGCGATGCCCTCGGAGCCGTTGATCAGCAGGTTCGGGATCCGGGACGGCAGGATGGTGGGTTCCTTGGCCCGGCCGTCGTAGTTGTCCTGCAGGTCGACGGTGTCCTCGTCGATGTCCCGCAGCATCTCCATGGCCAGCGGGTCGAGCTTGCACTCGGTGTACCGCATGGCCGCGGCCGGGTCGTTGCCCGGGGAGCCGAAGTTGCCGTTGCCGTCGACCAGCGGGTAGCGCAGCGACCAGGGCTGCGCCATCCGGACCAGCGCGTCGTAGATGGCCGAGTCGCCGTGCGGGTGGAACTGGCCCATCACGTCGCCGACGACGCGGGAGCACTTCACGTAGCCCCGGTCCGGGCGGTAGCCGGAGTCGAACATGGCGTAGAGGATCTTGCGGTGCACCGGCTTGAGCCCGTCCCGGACGTCCGGCAGGGCCCGCCCGACGATCACGCTCATCGCGTAGTCGAGGTACGAGCGCTGCATCTCGACCTCGAGGCCCACCGGCTCGATCCGGTCGTGCGCCACGACCGCGGCCAGTGTCTCCGGGGTCTCCGGCTCGTTCGGGGTGGACTCGGGAGTATCGGTCACTGTTAACCCTTATCAGACTCAGAGTCGTGTTCGTGCTGTGGATAACGGCTGTGGAAAGCGGCCGGACTGTGGATAACTCTGTGGAACGTCGGGCCGTCCGGTGGATCTCCGGCCGGCCCGGCGCCCTCCATCAGATGTCCAGGAACCGCACGTCCTTGGCGTTGCGCTGGATGAACGACCGGCGGGCCTCGACGTCCTCGCCCATCAACACGCTGAACAGCTCGTCGGCGGTTGCGGCGTCGTCGAGCGTCACCTGGCGGAGGGTACGGGTGGCCGGGTTCATCGTGGTCTCCCACAGCTCGGGATAGTTCATCTCGCCGAGACCCTTGAACCGCTGGATGTCGTCCGGCTTGGCGTTGGGCTTCTTCTGCTGGCGCAGGGCGATCAGCCCGTCCCGCTCCCGGTCCGAGTACGCGTACTGCGCGTCGTCGCCCTTTTTGTTCCACTTGATCTTGTAGAGCGGCGGGGCGGCCAGGTAGACGTGACCCAGCTCGACCAGCGGCCGCATGAAGCGGAACAGCAGGGTGAGCAGCAGCGTCTGGATGTGCTGGCCGTCCACGTCGGCGTCGGCCATCAGCACGATCTTGTGGTAGCGCAGCTTCTCGATGTCGAAGTCGTCGTGGATGCCGGTGCCCAGCGCCGTGATCAGCGCCTGGACCTCGTTGTTCTTCAGCACCCGGTCAATCCGGGCCTTCTCCACGTTCAGGATCTTGCCGCGGATCGGCAGGATCGCCTGGGTCCGCGGGTCGCGGCCCTGCTTGGCCGAGCCGCCCGCCGAGTCGCCCTCGACGATGAACACCTCGGACTCGCGCGGGTCGGTCGACTGGCAGTCGGCCAGCTTGCCCGGCATCGAGCCGGACTCCAGCAGCGACTTGCGCCGGGCCAGCTTCCGCGCCTGCTGCGCGGCGATCCGGGCCCGTGCCGCCTGGGACGCCTTCTGAATGATGATCTTCGCCTCGGCCGGGTTCCGGTCGAACCAGTCGACCAGCCACTCGTTGCAGACCCGCTGCACGAAGCTCTTCACCGGGGTGTTGCCGAGCTTGGTCTTGGTCTGGCCCTCGAACTGCGGGTTGGCCAGCTTGACCGAGATGATCGCGGCCAGACCCTCACGGATGTCCTCGCCGGAGAGCTTCTCGTCGCCCTTGAGCAGCTTCTTGTCCGCGCCGTACCGGTTGACGACGCTGGTCAGCGCGGCCCGGAAGCCCTCCTCGTGGGTACCGCCCTCGTGCGTGTTGATCGTGTTGGCGAAGGTGTAGACCGACTCGCCGTACGACTCGTTCCACTGCATGGCGATCTCGACCGACATGCCCTCCTCCTCGGCGCCGAACTCGACCACGGTCTTGTGGATCGGGTTCTTCGAGGCGTTGAGGTGCCGGACGAAGTCGGCGATGCCGCCCTTGTAGAGGAAGGTCACCTCGCGCGGCTTGCCCTCCCCGTCCTCCGGGACCCGCTCGTCGAGCAGGTGGATGGTGAGGCCGCGGTTGAGGAAGGCCATCTCCTGAAGCCGCCGGTAGATGGTCTGGAAGTCCAGGTCGACGGTCTCGAAGACGTCCGGGTCGGGCCAGAAGGAGACCGCCGAACCGGTCCGGTCGGTCGTCTCGCCCTTCTCCAGCGGGGTCGGCTTGGAGTTGTGGTACTCCTGCCGCCAGACGAAGCCGTCCTTGTGGATCTCCACCGCCATCCGGGTGGACAGGGCGTTCACCACCGAGACGCCGACGCCGTGCAGACCACCGGAGACCGCGTACGCCTTGCCGTCGAACTTGCCGCCGGCGTGCAGCACGGTCAGCGCGACCTCGACACCGGGCTTCTTGAGCTTCGGGTGGAGGTCGACCGGGAAGCCACGCCCGTTGTCGGTGACCCGGACGCCGCCATCGGCCAGCAGCACCACGTCGATGGTGTCGCAGTATCCGGCCAGCGCCTCGTCCACCGCGTTGTCGACCACCTCCCACACGAGGTGGTGCAGACCGCGTTCACCGGTGGACCCGATGTACATACCGGGCCGCTTCCGGACCGCCTCCAACCCCTCGAGAACGGTGATCGACTCGGCGCCGTACTTCTTGTTGTCCTCCGCTGCCACCCTCGGCCACTTTCTCGCACCGACCACGCCAGGGCGCGGGGCGCGGGTTCGGCGGACAGGACGCGACGTCGGCGCGCACGGACCGGTCCCCGGACATCCAGGTCGCGGATCGCAACGCCGGTCGCCGCGGTTGCCCGCGGATCGCGATCGGCTCGACCCGACCCGGGACAATGATCAAGGGCCCTGCGGCCCCTGTCCGTCGCTCCGTGTCGGGTCTTTCGTCTCGCCGTCAATCTTACTCTGCGCAGCCGACCAAACCGCCACTCGGCACCGCTGCGCGGCGGCTGAGAACTCCGTAGCGGCCCGAACGTGGCTGTCCGCGACTCCCCCTACACGCCAGCGACGGCTTCCGGTCGCGGCGCGGCGTCAGGCGGGCGGCATCCGATCCCGCACGGCCGCCGCTCGCGGGCCCGCCGGATCATGGCCACCGACCCCGCCGACGTCCCCGCCGGCGCGGGTGGCCACCGGAACGGTACCGGCAGGTGACCGACCGGGGGTCGCGTCCGAACCCGACGTGCCGTACCTTTGCGGCGCCGCCGCTGCGGTCTTGATCTTTCGCGGCCGGAACCGGGACGATCGACCCGATCGGTCCGACATCGCGCTTGGTGAGAGGTGACGCCAGATGGGGCTGGACAACGTCGCGGTGCACTGGCCGCGTACCGGCCGCTTCTACGATCCGGTCGCGCCGGCCGAGTTCGTCGACTTCAGCGAGATCGTGGACATGCCACGCATCTCCGCCCCGACCGCCGCACTCGCCGAGCTGATCGCGAAGACCGGCACGGTACGCGCGACGGCGTACACCGAACTGGTCGACCTGATCCTCGGCCTGGAAAATGTGCTCTACGCCACGGAGAACGCCGCCGAGGACGAGGACCCGGTGATCGACCCGGACGGCTGTTCGTGGATCGCCGACGGGCTGGAGAAGTTCGTGGGGCGGCACCGGGCGATCGGTGAGGCCGTGACCTTCGAGTCGGTCAGCGAGGTGCTCCGGGCCCTGCTGGGCGACGGCCGTCTCGCCGAGCAGCAGCTGCGGTGGCTGGACAGCCGGCTCGACAAGCTGCGGGACGAGGACGGCGACCCCCCGCAGTGGAACTTCACCTGCGCCGAACTGAGCGTGCTCGCCGCCTTCTACCGGCGCTGCGCCGACCGCGGCTTCGCCGTCTACGCCGACGCCTGACCCGGCCGCCCGGCCACGCCGGGCTCGGCCGTCACCGCCCGGTTGGCCGCCGCGATCACCTCGGTCAGCACCGTGTGCAGGTGCCGCAGGTCCGCCAGCGGCAGGCCGAGCCGCTGCACGATCGCGGGTGGGATCTGCTCGGCCTGCGCCCGGAGGGCCTGACCACTGGCCGTCAGCGAGACGGCGAGGCTGCGCTCGTCCGACGCGTCCCGCTCCCGCCGTACGTAGCCGGCCGCTTCGAGCCGCTTGAGCAGGGGGGACAGGGTGCCGGGGTCGAGCTGGAGGAGCCGGCTCAGCTCGCGCACGGACAGCGGCGCGTACTGCCAGAGCGCCAGCATGACCAGGTACTGCGGGTGGGTCAGCCCCATCGGCTCCAGCAGCGGGCGGTAGACCGCGACGACGCCCCGCGCCGCCACCGAGAGCGCGAAGCAGACCTGCTGCTCCAGCGCCAACGGGTCCCCGTCGATCTGGTCGGACACCGGACACCTCCCCCCGTCGTTGCGATCGTAGCAACGCTTGGTGTACCAATTATTGGTACACCAAGCATCGGCGGAAGGGCGAGGATGAGCGGCGAGGAGCACGTCGGGGACGCCTCCGGCAAGGGTGGGCGCCTCATGGGCTGGGTGTTCCGCAACCTGGCCGGCCCTCCGCAGATGGAGGGGGCGGTGCAGGGCGGCTCCCGCCGGGCCCGCGAGGCCTGGAAGGAAGACCTGGAGCGGCGCAAGCAGTGGAGCCGCGAGCAGCGGGAGCGCAAGCTCGCCGAGCGGCAGGCCCGCCGCACCGGCGGCTAATCGTCAGCCGTAGGTGTCGCGGGGGCCCCGGCCACGGACCCGGCGCGGGCCGCGCGACCACGACGGCGCGGCGGGGCCGTGGATGTGCAGCTTGCGCACCACGTTGTGGCCGACTTCGCGGGCGATCTGCTGCAACAGCGAGCCGGCGAGCAGCCGCAGCTGGGTGGCCCACGCGGTCGACCGGGCCTCCACGGTCAGCTCGCCGTTCTCCAGCTTGACCGGGCGGCTGTGCTGCGCCACCTCCGGCCCGACCACCCGCTCCCAGGCGCCGAAGACCGTCGCCTCGGCCGCCGGCTGCTGCCAGCCGCGCGCCTTGACCAGCTTCTCCAGCACCGCGCCGAGCAGCTGCGGATCACGCGGGTCCGGCCCCGGGCCGGAGTAGCCGCGCAGCCGCCGCTCGCCGTCGCCGCGAACCGCGCCACGCCGAGGTCCGCCACGCCGGGCAGCGGGTCG
>NZ_JBSGJR010000197.1:0-10797 GCF_053605645.1 Micromonospora sp. NPDC003776 | reverse complement strand
GCCGGCCGCCGCTCACCCGTCGAAGCCGGACCTGCGTCCCGCAGGCGCCGGCCCGCCGACCGGGCGGGCTCAGGGCGCGGCGGTGGTCGTGGCGGTAGCGGCCTCCTGCCAGTCGTTGCCGTCGTAGGTGGCGGTGAAGGTGCTCGGGCCGGTGACCGTGTACGTGGCGGTCAGCCACGCGCCGTCCGGCACCGACCCACTGGTCAGGAACTGGGTGCCCGCCGAGGTGGTGACGGTGACGGTGACGTACCGGTGCCCGACCGTGGGGCCGAGGGTGACCGCCACCGTGCCGTAGGTGCTGCCGCGCTTCTTCTTGACCGGCTGGAACGCCACCGCCAGGGTCGTGGGGAGCTTGTCGGCCTGGAAGGTGGCGGTCCCGTCGGCCCGGGCGTGGGACTCGTCACCCGGGAAGTGCGCCCGGTACGTCCAGGTGCCGCTGCGGGGCGTCGCGTCGCTGAACGACACGCTTCCGCTGGCGTCCGTGGCGAAGGTGCCCAGCAGGGTGCTGTCGTACGGCTGCTCCCGGTAGACCTGCACAGCCGTGCCGGCGGGGGCGGGTGCGCCGCCGAGCAGCACCTGAGCGGTGAACGTGGCCGACCGGGTGGTGTAGCCGCGCGCCGGGCCCGTCACCGTGGCGGTGCCGGGTCGCAGGCCGATCCGGTCGACGTACCGGCCGACCGGCGCCCAGAGGCCCTGGGAGCCGATGGTCACCCGGCCGGCGTCCGCGTCGAACGCCATCCCGCGCTGCACCGGCGTGCGCTCCGGCTCACCGACGAAGTCCGCGGTCCGCAGCGGCGTCGGGGTACCGCGGGCGAACAGGGCCACCTTGTAGTCCTGCCCGTTGCACATGGTCACCAGGCGGCTGCTGTCGGCGGACCAGGCCACCGAACGCGAAGAGCAGGTCGTCGGGTAGAGCATGACCGGGCTGAGGTCGGAGGTGGTGAAGGTCTGGATGCCGCCGACGTCCACCCCGGTCAGCGCCACCTGGCTGCCGTCCGGGGAGACGGCCAGGTCGGCGGGGTTGGCCATGCCGAGCTTGCGGCCGGCGACCCACCGGACGGTGCCGTCGCTGACGTCGAGCATGGTGACGCTGACGGTGTGCACCAGGTAGTCGGTGGCGAACACCCGCCCGGGCAGGCCCGGCGAGGTCGCGATGATCGGCTGGTACCACGACCACTCCGGCGGCGACAGCGACACCGCGCCCGTCCGGGTGTCGAGCACACCGACGCCGGTCGGAGTCGGCGGGAGGGTCTGGTCGGAGTAGTGCAGGCAGTCGAAGGCGAAGGCGACGTAGGGGCCGGTGGGCGCGACGTCACCGGGGCAGATGTCCGCCCCGACGTCGTAGCGGGCGGTCACGGCGAGCGTGCTGGTGTCCACGGCGGCGATCTGCCGGTCGTTGGGCAGCCCGACCCACAGCGTGCGGCCGTCCTGCGCCATCCGCAGCCCGACGGCGCGGCCGACGCCGTCGACCCGGCGGGCGGAGGTGGCGCCCGCGTCGACGACGAGCACGCCCGACTCGACCGCGCCGACGAAGACCCGGCCGCCGTCCGGGGTGCCGGCCATCGTCCAGATGGTTGGCGCGTCGACCGGTACCGCGGCGTGTGCCGGCGGGCCCGGGGCGACCAGCATCGCGGCCGCGAGGACCGCCGCGGTCAGCAGGATGGATGTCCGGTGTCGTGTCCCCATGGTCCGCCCCTTCCGACGGCACGACGCACCTGTTCGGGCTCAGCATCGGGCAGCCGCCCGTCGGGCGCAAACGCTGGGCCGATGTGGAGGGTCGCCGGCTCAGCGCAGCGGCCCGCGGGCCACCGCCGCGCGCATCTCCGCCGGCTCACCGGCCGGCACGTACTCCAGCCACCAGGTCGCCCCGGCCGCGGCCAGGTCGGTCAGGTACGCCCGCTCGGCCCGCTCGTCGGCCCGCCGGCGCCGCCCACCGATCGCCACGTCGAACGGCTGCCCGTCCGCGCGGGTGGCCGGCAGGGCGGCGGCCAGCTCGTGCACCTCGTCGGGGGTGAGATCGGCCCAGTCGTCGGTGTCAGTCAACTTGTACGGCACGATCCCGTCGGCGCGGGCGGCGCGGCGCAGCACCGCCTTCGCCTGGATGCTGCCGCCCACCCAGACCGGCACCCGGGGCGACTGCACCGGCGCCGGTCGCAACCTCACCCCGTCGGCCCGGTAGTACGCGCCCCGGTGGTCGACCCGTCCCCCGCCCAGCAGGCCGACCAGCAGGTCGAGCCCCTCGTCGAGCATGGCCGCCCGGGTCTTCAGGTCGGTCTGCTCGCCGAACGCGGCGAGTCCCCGGTCGCCGGGATCGCCGACGCCGACCGCGACCCGGGCCCGGCCACCCGACAGGTGGTCGAGGGTGAGCACCTCCCGGGCGAGCTTGGCCGGCCGGCGCCGCGGCAGGGCGGTCACCGTGGTGCCCAGGACCACCCGGTCGGTGCGGCCGGCGACCGCGGCGAGCACCAGCCACGGGTCGAAGGTCGGCAGGTCGTCGCCGCCGTAGTGGATCAGGTAGTCCTCCAGGAAGACCCCGTCCCAGCCGGACCGCTCGGCCAGTTCGCCCAACTCCACCAGGGTGGACACCGCCAGCGCGGCGCCCCCGCAGGAGATCTCCAGCCCGTGTCGCATTCCGGCACGCTACGACCCGGGTACGACGCTCACGCCGCGGACATCACCTCGTAGAGGTTCCCGGACTCGTCGCGGAAGAACAGGCCGCGGGCGCACAGTGGATGGTCGGTACGCCCGTTGTCGGGCGCCCCGGGTTCGCTGCCGTACGGCACGCCGCCCTGGCGCAGCCGGCTGAGGATCGCGTCGAAGGTGGCCGGGTCGACGTCGAAGGCCAGGTGGTGCCCTTCGGGCGCGGGCACGCTCATGAAGTCGAGGGTGAGCTGCGCGTTGACGCGTACCGGGGCGAAGTGCCCGTGCCGGCCGGCGGGTGGCAGCACCGGCAGGCCCATCACCTCGGCGAAGAACCGGGCGGCGGCGTGGTGGTCGCGGGCCGGGACGATGGTGTGGTTGAGGGTGACGGTCACCGGCTCGCCTCCTCGGCGGTCGTGATGAGGGCGCCGTGCAGGAACAGGTCGACCAGCTCGGCGGGGGTGGGCGGGTCGTCCGCCAGTGGGCCGCGGCCGGGCAGCAGGACGGCGAGGAACAGCGCGGCGAGCCGGTCGGCGGGCAGTCGCAGCTGGTCCTGCTCGGGAGCGAGCAGGGCGGTCACGGCCGCCCGCACGGCGGCTGTCGACTGGTCCCGGCCCGACGGCGCGTCCTGCGGGCCGTGGTCTGGGTGGGCGTGGGCGTCCCGGCGGGAGCGGCCGGGGCGGCCGGCGGTGTGGGCGGCGGCGAGCACCGCCCCGAGTCGTTCCAGGTGGGCGCGCAGGGCGGTGGCCGCGGCGGTGAGCCGGTCGGCCAGCGGCTGGTCGAGCTCGACGGCGGCGAGTTCGGCGAGCGCCGTGTCGGGCCGCAGCGCCTCGGCGACCACGGCGTCGAGCAGTGTGCCCTTGTCGGGGAAGGCGCGGAAGACGGTCGCCTCGCCGATGCCGGCCGCCCGGGCGACCTGGGCGGTGGTGACCGCCGCGCCGTGCGTGGCGAGCAGCGGCAGCGCAGCCCGCACGATCATGGCCCGACGCTGGTCCGGGCTCATCCCCGGCGCGCGGCGCCGGGGTGGGTTGGTGTCGGTCATACCGACGAGGATGCGGAGTGAGCACTCACTCCGTCAATCGGATTATCCGCGCCGACGCGCCCGGGCCGCCCAAATGACGTACGCGGGATCGCGGTCGAGGTTGTGCCGGTCCCGGTCGTAGCGGCGGGTGGTACGCGGATCGGCGTGCCCCATCGCGTCCTGCACGTCCTCCAGCGGCACCCCCTCGGCGCGGGCCGTGGTGGCGAACGCGTGCCGCAGCGAGTGCGGCGACAGCTTCGCCCAGGCGGGGATGCCGGCGACCTGGGCCAGCCGACGGACCAGCCGGAACACGGCGTGCCGGTCCAGCCGGGCACCGGTCGCGGTGACCAGCAACGGCCCGGTCAGCTCGGGCACCGTCACGCCCTGCGCGGCGGCCCGGGCGGCCAGGTAGGCGTCCACCGCGTACGCGGTGCCGGGAGTCAGCGCCCGCCGGCGTACCTTGCCGCCCTTGCCGACGAACCGGACGCTGCGGTGCCCCCGCTCGGCGCCCAGGTCGGCCAGATTCAGGGAGATCAGTTCGCCGACCCGCAGCCCCAGGTCCGCCAGCAGGGCGATGGTGGCCCGGTTGCGGGGCGCCGTCGGGCCGGTGTCCGCCTCGGCGGCGGCCAGCAGCGCGTCCACCTCCTCCGGGGTGAGCCCGACGGTGGCGGAGTGGTCCCGGTCGATGCGGGGACGGTCGGCGCCGGCGACCGGGTTGGCCTCCACCGCGCGCAGCTTGACCAGGAAGTCGTACCAGCTGGACAGGGCGGACAGCCGGCGGGCGACGGTGGCGGGGGTGAGCGGGCGGCCGCTGCGCACGCCGAGGGTGGACTCCAGCTCCCGGCCGTAGGCGTTCACGTCCAGGAAGCTGACCCGCAGCGGATCCAGCCCCCGGCCGGCGCACCAGCTCAGCCAGCCGGCGACGTCCCGCCGGTACGCGTCCCGGGTGTGCTCCGACAGCCGCCGGTTGCGCAGCCACGCCTCGGTGAAGTCGGTCGGCCCGCCGGGCAACGCGGGGCGGGCCGCGGCGCGGGGCAGGACCTCGGGACGCAGCATGTGCGAAAGACTCTCAGTCTTCGGGAGGAATCGCGACGAGGCGCGCCCGACGGAAGTCCGGCGGACGTCACACCGGGCCCACCGGGAGCCGACCGTCGGCGCGGGTTACCGTCACGGCGTGCGTGCCAGCCGCCTGGTCTCCCTGCTGCTGCTCCTGCAGACCCGGGGGCGGATGACCGCCCAGGAACTCGCCGACGCCCTGGAGGTGTCGGTCCGGACCGTCTACCGGGACGTCGAGTCGCTGGGCGCCGCCGGCGTGCCGGTGTACGCAGACCGCGGGCCGGCCGGCGGCTACCAGTTGCTGGAGGGCTACCGGACCCGGCTCACCGGGCTGACCGCGCCCGAGGCCGAGGCGCTGTTCCTCGCCGGGATGCCCGGCCCGGCCGCCGAGCTGGGGCTCGGTCCGGTGGTGGCGGCGGCCGAGCTGAAGGTGCTCGCCGCGCTCCCCGACGAGCTGGCCGACCGGGGCGGCCGGATGCGGCAGCGGTTCCACCTCGACGCGCCGGGCTGGTTCCGGCATCCCGAGCCCACCCCGCACCTGGCGGCCCTGGCCCGCGCGGTGTGGGAGGACCGGCTGGTGCAGATGCGCTACCGGCGCTGGCGGGCGCCGCGCGAGGTGAGCCGGGTGGTGGCCCCGCTGGGCGTGGTGCTCAAGGCGGGGCGCTGGTATCTGGTGGCCCGCTGCGAGGAGCAGCTGCGCACCTACCGGGTCGGCGCGGTCCTGGACGTCGTGCTCTCCGACGAGCGGTGTCCCCGGCCGGCCGACTTCGACCTGGCCGGGTACTGGCGGGAGTGGACCCAGCGGTACGAGCGGAACGTCTACCGCGGGGCGGCGCGGGTTCGGATGACGGTGGCCGCGCTGGAGTTCATGCCGTACGTCTTCCCGCCCGAGATGAGCCGGGCGGCCCGCGCGGCGGCCGGCGAGCCGGACGAGGACGGCTGGCTGGAGACCACCGTGCCGATCGAGTCGGTGAAGCACGCCCACACGGAACTGCTCAAGCTCGGCGCCGAGGTGCAGGTGCTGGAGCCGGCGGAGCTGCGTGACCGGCTCACCGCCACCGCGCACGCCCTGGCCCGGCTCTATCCGCGACCAGCGACGGGGGCGTCCGAACCGGACGCCCCCGGGTGACCCCCGTCAAGCGCTGATCTGCTTGCGGCCGTTGCCGTTGGCGGTGACGCTGATCCGGCGCGGCTTGGCCCGCTCGGCGATCGGGATGCGCAGGGTCAGCACCCCGTTGTCGTACCCGGCTTCCAGCTTGTCGGTGTCGAGGGTGTCGCTGAGGAACAGCTGCCGGGTGAAGGTGCCCATCGGCCGCTCGGCCGCGACGAGCTCCACCTTGTCGCCGGTGGGCCGGCGGCGCTCGGCGCGGACGGTCAGCACGTTGCGCTCCACCGTGCAGTCGATGCTGTCCGGGTCGACGCCGGGCAGGTCGAAGGCGGCGTAGAAGAAGTCGCCGTCGCGGTAGGCGTCCAGGTGCATGACCGCCGGCCGGGCGGTCGTGCCGAAGAACTGCTCGGCGAGCCGGTCGATCTCCCGGAACGGGTCGGTACGCATCAACATGGTCGTGCCTCCTCGGTTCTCCTGGCCGAAGGTGTCAGGTTGAGTCTGAGTGACTCAACTTCCGATTTCTTGTTTTAGCGCGCCGCGACGGCGTCGTCAACCCGGCCCGGCAGGAGCTTCTCGAACCAGTGCTGGGCGTACCGGTCGTGGTTGTAGGCCGGGATCTCGGCGTAGCCGTGCCGGGCGTACAGGGCGCGGGCCTCGACCAGGTCGCTGCGGGTGTCCAGCCGGATCCGGTCCGCCCCGGCCGTCCGGGCTGCCCGCTCGACGGCGGCGAGCAGGACGGCCCCGCCGCCGGCGCCGCGGTGCGCGGGACGCAGGTAGACCCGGGTCAGCTCCGCCCAACCGGGCCGCCGGCGCAGGCCGGCGCAGCCGGCGAGTCGCCCGCCGTGGTGAGCCAGCAGGAGCAGCCCGGTGGGCGGCACCAGGTCGTCGCTGGGTGATTCGGCGAGCGCGGCGTCCACCTCGCCGGGGCGTTCGGGCCGGCGGTGCCAGCGGCGGACCATCTCGGCGAGGTATTCGCGCAGCAGCAGGGCCGCCTCGGCGGTGTCGGGCCGGGTCGGGGTGGTCGTCCAGGTGGTCACCGTCTGATCCTCACCGGCGGGTCAACGGCTTTTCAGGGCCGCCAGTAGACGCCGTCGGCGCGGGTCAGGAGCAGCTCGTCCACCAGGTAGCGGCGCAGCGAGACATGGTCGGCCTCGCCGCCCTCGCACCACGCCCGCAGCGCGTCGTCGACGGCCCGCTCGGGGTATCGCTCGCCCGGTTTGAAGGACCGCTCGGTGATGTGTTCCAGCAGCACCCGCCGCCGGCCCCGCTGGGCGGGCAGGCGGGTGAGCCGCCCGTCGCGGACGAAGGTGCGCAGGATCTTCTCCCGTGGGTCGGCCGCGGCGGTCGGGGCGGCCGGCTCCGCGGTGCGGGCGAGCTCCCGCAGCCGCTCCCCGTCGACCCGCAGGGCCGTCGGGTCCTCGGCCACGATGCCGGCCTCGACGAGGCGACGGACGGCGGTGACCGCGTCCCGCGGGGAGAGCCCGGTCCGCGCCACGACGGCCGGGACGTCCCCGGCGCCGAGGGTGATCGCGGCGAACACCGCACGGCGTCGGTCGTCGGCGAGCGCACCCGCCAGGGCCTGGGAACTCATGACCGGCAGCCTGCCAGCCCCGTCACCGGGGCCGCCAGGCGTTTTTCCCTCGGGACGGGTCGCCGGCGGGGCTCACACCTCGGCGGGGGCGGCGGCGAACTCGACGTCGGCGGTGTCGACCGTGCCGGCCGTGCGGCCGGGTGCGCTCTGGTCCTGCCAGTAGAGGTTGGTGTGGGCGACGACCTGCGCGGGCGGAGGCGCTCCGTAGGCCGTCAGATCCACGGTGGTGTGCGCGTCGGCGACCAGGGTGACGTCGTAGCCCCGGGTGAACGCGCCGTGCAGGGTCGAGCGGACGCAGGCGTCGGTCTGCGCGCCGGCCACCAGGAGCCGGCCGACGCCGCGCCCGGCGAGGACGCGCTCCAGGTCGGTGTCCTCGAAGGAGTCCCCGTAGGCCTTGTGCACCAGCGGCTCGGTGTCGCGGCGCGCCAGCTCCGGCACGTACTGCCACTGGTCGCTGCCCTGGCGCAACCCCTCGCTGTGGTGCTGGACCCAGACCACCGGCACCTCGGCGGCGCGGGCCCGCTCGACCAGGGCGGCGATGTTGGCCACCACCCGGTCCCGGTCGTACGCCTGCGCCACGACCCCGTTCTGCACGTCGATGACGAGCAGCGCGATGTGTGGGCGGTCGACGAGCGTGGCCATGGATGCCTCCCGAGGGTGCGCCTGGCGATCCACGACCAACCTAGACCGGCCCACCGACATTCGGGGTCGGCGCGGCGCTCGGTCGCTCGGCGGCCAGGGTGACCCGGCGCAGCAGGTCGGACAGGAGTCGCCGCTCCGGCGGGGTCAGCGCGCCGAGCACCCGGTGCTCCTCGTCGCCCACCACGCCGATCGCCCGCCGCCAGTAGGCCCGGCCGGCGTCGGTGAGTTCCACGTCGATGCGCCGCCGGTCGACGGTGGACGGGATGCGCCGCACGAAGCCCCGGCGGACCAGCGCGTCCACCCGGGCGGTGATCGACGCGGGTGCCATCCGCAGGTCGGCGGCGATGTCCGAGGGGGCCGCCCGGCCGCCCCGGCCGGCGAGGGCGTGCAGGGTGCCGTACTCCTTCTCCTGCAGGTCCAGCTCGGCCAGGGCCCGGTCCTTCACCTCGCGCAGGTGGCGGGTGAGCAGGGACATCCGCACGACCGCGCCCTCGACGTCCGGGTCCAGGTCGGGCAGGACGGGCAGCCAGCGCGCGACGTGCTCGTCGACGGGATCACGCTCGGTCACCCGACCACCGTACGACGTCCACAAAATATTCGTTGTCGAAATATTCGACGTCGAAGTATCCTGCTCCGGTGACGACGCATCCGCTCCGCCTCCCGGCGTTCCGCCTGCTCTTCCTCGGCCGCACCGTCTCCGCCCTCGGTGACGCCGTCGTGCCCACCGCCCTGGCCCTTGCCGTGCTCCGCGCGACCGGATCCACCACGGCCCTCGCCGTCGTGCTCGGCTGCGCGATGGTGCCCCGGCTGCTGCTGCTCCCCCTCGGCGGCGTGGTCGCCGACCGGTTCGACGCCCGACGCGTCGCGCTCGCCACCGACCTGGTGCGCTGCGCCGCCCAGCTCGTCGTCGGCGCCGAACTGCTCGGCGGAACCCCGTCCCTGCTCCACCTCGCGGTGGCCTCCGCCGTCGGCGGCGCCGCCTCCGGCTTCGCCATCCCCACCGCGTCCCCGCTGGTCGCCGGCACCGTCGAGGTCGACGGCCGGCAGCGGGCCAACGCCCTGATGGGGGTCACCGCCAACGCCAGCCGGCTGGCCGGCCCCGCCCTCGCCGGGCTGCTGATCTGGACCGCCGGGCCCGGTTGGGCGTTCGTCCTGGACGCCGCGTCCTTCGCCGTCAGCGCGGCGCTGCTGGCCGTCATCCGGGTGCGGCACGTGCCCGTGCCGCACCGGTCGCTCCGCGCCGACCTGGTGCACGGCTGGCGTGAGGTCCGCTCCCGGGACTGGTACTGGAGCAGCCTGATCGCCCACGGCGTGTGGAACGGGGCCGCCGCGGTGCTGCTCACCGTCGGCCCGCTGGTCGCCGTGGACCGCCTCGGCGGCGAGGGCGTCTGGGTGCTGCTGCAGCAGGCCGGGGCGGTCGGCCTGCTGGCCGGGTCGCTGGTGGCCGCCCGGGTCCGCCCGGCCCGGCCGGTGCTGCTGGGCAACCTCGCGCTCGCGGCGTACGCGGCACCGCTGCTGCTGCTCGCCGCCGCCGCGTCCGCCCCGGTGGCCGTGACCGCCTACTGCCTCGCGCTGACCGCGCTGGGCTTCCTCAACCCGGTCTGGGAGACCGTGGTCCAGGGACAGTTCCCGCCGGAGGTGCTGGCCCGCGTCACCTCCTACGACTGGCTGATGTCGCTGGGCGCCATGCCGCTCGGGTACGCCCTGGCACCGCTGGCCGCGCACGCCTGGGGGGCACCGGCGCCCCTGGCGGTGGCCGGGGTGCTGGTCCTGGTCGCCTGCGTCGGCACCGCCGCCGTCCCCGGCGTACGCCGGGTCGGCTGGCCGGCGAGCGCCCCGACCGGCCCCGTGCAGCAGGTGCCGGCGGGACGCTGACCCGCACCGGTCAGAGCCGGTGACCAGTGGTGGCGTCCACGTGGCCGGGCACCTCGTCGTGCCGGTCACCGACGCTGGACGTCCCGGACGGCTCGAACATCAGGATCGACGCGCCGTCCGGGGCGGACGGCCGGTGCTCGACCCCGCGCGGCACCACGTACACCGCGCCGCGCGGCAGCACCACCTCCCGCTCGGCGCCGCCCTCGCCGTCGCGCAGGGCGATCCGCAGCTGCCCGTCGAGCACCAGGAAGAACTCGTCGGTGTTCTCGTGGACGTGCCAGACGTGCTCCCCGGCCACCTTGGCGATCCGGACGTCGTAGTCGTTGACGGTGGTGACGATGCGCGGGCTCCACAGCTGGTCGAAGCGCGCCAGGGCGGCGGCCAGCTCGACAGGTTCGTCTCTCATGCACCGATCCTCGCGCACCGTGGACGGTCAGCCCGCCCGGCCCGTGGTGCCCGGCACCACCGGGTGCACCTCAAGCGCCGAGCAACTGTCGGTGGTCCAGGGCAGCCGCACCGACCGGGTCTCGTCCGGCGGGGTGACCAGCAGCGCCGCGTACGGCGCGCACGCCCCGCCGTCGCCGACGCGGAAGGCCGACGCCTCGACCAGGGCCGAGGCCAGCCCGCCCGGGGCGAGCAGCACCCGGGTCGGCTGGTCGCCGCGGATGCCGCCGAGGTAGCCGTGCGGGGTCCGCTTCGCGTGGGCCAGGGTCTTCCCGGCGCGGTCGAGGCCGTCGACACCCGGGTAGCCTCGCAGCCAGCAGGCCTGGTCGCCACGGTTCTGCAGGATGAGCGGCACGCCCCGGTGGCCGGTCCCCGCGGACTCGTCGCCGAGGAGCAGGTCCAGTTGCGCCGCCGTGCACC
>NZ_JBSGJR010000196.1:0-10818 GCF_053605645.1 Micromonospora sp. NPDC003776 | reverse complement strand
GGCGACGCAGGGCACCCTCCCCCACCCGGCCCTGCCGGGCGGGCAAGCGTCCGGAGGGACACGCACCAACGGACCGGCCCAGACTGCCCCGCGCAGCCCACCGGAACCAGGACGTGAACACGATCAGCACACCCACCACCGGCCACCGGCCACGAGGAGCCGCACTGGGCGCAGGATTCCACCTCCACGCCCACGCGACCCCACCCAGGCGGGAAACGATCCCGGAAACACAAACCGACCCAGGATCCCTAAGCTAATCAGAGACACTCACCACGCCCGGGCCGGTCTCCACGATCACGCCCATGTTCTCGTGGCCGAACACGATGCCCGCCTCGGCGGTCGTGCGGCCCTCGTACATGTGCAGGTCCGAGCCGCAGATCGCGGTCGTCGTGATCTGACGATGACGTCGTTCAAGTCCTCGATCCGCGGGTCCTCGACCTCGTTCACCGCGACGTCGTGCGGCCCCTGGTACACCACTGCCTTCATGTCACCGACCGTAGGCGGGCCGGGACCGTCCGGGAGACGGTTCAGCCGAGCCGCTCCACCACGTCCGGGGTGAGCGCGTCGATCGAGGGCAGCAGCACCGCCGCGAGCCGCTCGGCGTCCGGGTCCAGCGGGTACGACCCGTGCGGCACCGCCACCACCCGCATCCCGGCGGATGCCGCCGAGCGGACCCCGTTCGAGGAGTCCTCCACCGCCACGCACCGGGCCGGGTTCACGCCGAGCCGCTCCGCCACCGCCAGCCACACGTCCGGCGCGGGCTTGCCCCGGGCGGTCTCCTCGGTGGACAGCGTCGCGCCGAAGGCGTCGGCCAGGCCCGTCGCGGCCAGCGCCGCCGCGATCAGCCGGGTGGGGGAGGAGCTGGCCAGCCCCAGCGGCCACCGCGCGGCCATCCGGCGCACCACCGCGTCCGCGTCGTCGATCAGCGGTACGTGCTCCGCGTACCGGCGGGTCATCTCCGCCACCACCTCGGTGGCGACCTGCTCGGCGGGCCGGTCGACGCCCAACTCCCCGCTGAGGTACGCGGCCCACTCGCCGGTGCTCATTCCCATCAGCCGGCGCTGGGTGTCCGGCTGCCAGGTGCCGCCGTGCGCGGCCACGTACGCCCGGCGGACCTCCTCCCAGACCGGTTCGGAGTCCACGATCACGCCGTCCAGGTCGAAGAGCACCGCGTCCACCACGTACCCCATCCTGCCGGATCAGCCGCCCGGGGGTCGGCCGCCCGCCCGGCGTGCCCGGAAGGCCTGGACGCATGTCCGCCAAGCATCACGAGGGGCGGCGGCGTTCGCCCATGCTCACTAGTCTGCTCGGGACCGCACCATATCGACAGGCGGGAGTGCCTTCATGGGTGACCAACTTGTCGTCATGCGATTTGGTGGATCCGGTGAGCCCGGGGCCGAGTTGCCGGCCGACGTCGTCATCCGCCGGTTGCGCGAGGTGTTCGGGGACGACCCCGAGCTGGATGTGCCGATGGCGGACGGGGACATTGTCGAGCTCGAACGCGCGGGCGAACGAGCCGGCATCGACGGGCTTGTCTATGCCGTTGGGCACGGCATACAACGGGTGGTCGTCGAGTTCACCGACAGATCCTGGGGCGAGCCGGTGCACGAATTCCGGCAGGAGATCACGCCCGCACTGGACGGGTTGGTCGCGCTCGCACTCGAAACAGGGGCCCGCCTGTTCGACTCCGCCGATCCCGACTCGTCCAATTTGACGACGTCGCAGGCACTGGATCTGCTCGCACCGGCCAATCCACCCGGCCTCGGCTGATCGCAACGCGGAGGGCCCGCCGGCGCGGCGCTGAGGTGGCGCGTCAACGGCCGTTACCGGACCCGGGTCGGATCCGGTGACGGCCGTCGCTCAGCGGGTCCGGGCCGACGAGTCGGTGGGGTGGGTCCGCTGCGCGGGCAGGCCGATCGGGGCCTGTGCCGGGATGATGGTGCGGCACCGGGTGGCGATCGGCTCCAGCAGCTCCCGTACCCGCGCCGTACCCTCCTCGCCCAGCGCCCGCCACGGGCCGGCGGCGGCCCGGTCGGTGTGCTCCTCGACGGCCCGGAACGTCGTCGTGGCGTGCTCGGTCGGCCCGCCGTCGGCGGTCAGCCAGCCCTTCTCGACCAGGCGCTGCTCGGCGGCGACCCACTCCTGGTCGGTCCAGCCCCGGGCGCGCTGGTGGAACTCGCGGGACTGGTCGACCCGGCAGCGCCAGGCCACCACCTCGACCGGGTCCAGCCCGGTGGTGACCAGCGCCGCCACGTGCCCGTCACCGCGGTGCTCGCGCAGCGTGGTGGCGGCCTGCCAGAGCCGGGCCAGCGGGTACTCGCCCCGGGGCAGGGCCGCGTTGACCGCGCCGAGCACCCGGCCGGCGACCTCGACCCGGCCGGCCGCCTCCTCCAGCAGTTCGGCCGCCTCGACCAGGTGCGCCTCGGGCAGCTCGTAGGTGAACTCGGCGAGCGCCTGGACCGCGCCGGTGAGTCGGGCGCGCAGCGCCTCCTGTGGGGTGGCCAGCCGCCACACCGAGGGCAGCGCCCGCGCCACCATCGGCGGGGCGAAGCTGAAGAACGCGGCGACCACGGCCGGCGCGTCGACCGGCCCGAGCGGGGCGGCCCGGCCGGCGAAGTAGCCCCGCCAGTAGCCGCGCAGCCCGACCGCCTCGTACGCCGACCGGGCGCGCGGGTGGAAGTAGGTCACCGCGTGGACCGGCTCGAAGAGCGTCCACATCACCCGGGCGAACCCGGGGTCGTCCAGCGCCACCACGTGCACCTCCGGCTCGGTCAGGTCGTCGCGGGTGGGCCACCCGCGATGACCATGAACCTACTGCCGGTGGGTGAACGGGCGAAAGCCCTCTGTGACCTACTGCGCGGCGAGCACGTCCACCACGAAGCGCAGCGGACCGGCCGGGCGGCCGCCCGACGCGTCGTTGCCGTACGCCAGCGCGGCCGGGATGTCCAGCTGCACCCGGCTGCCCACCGGCACGCCGACCAGGCCCTGGTCCCAGCCGGGGATGACCTGGCCGACGCCGATGGCGAAGGTGGCCGGCTGGCCGTTGTTCCAGGAGGCGTCGAACTCCTTGCCGTCCTTGTAGAACACGCCCACGTAGTTGGTGGTGATCTGCTGGCCCTTCTTGACCGCCGGGCCCTTGCCCTTGATCAGCGTGGTCACCGTGAGCTTCTTCAGCTCACCGGTGCCCGGCTCCACCTTCGGCTTGGTGGCCAGCGCGGGGTCGGCGCCCTCGGGCAGCGCGGGGGCGGCCACGCTCGGCTCGACGATCGAGCTGGCCGACGGGCTGGCGTCCGCGGCGGGCTTCTTGTCGTCGTCACCGTTGTTGAGCCAGACGATGCCACCGATCAGCGCGGCCACCACGAGGACACCGGCGAACGCGCCGAGCATCGACTGCCGCCGACGCCGCGCCTCGGCGGCCTTCTTCGCCGCCAGCTGGGCGGCGAGCCGCCGCTCCGCCTTGGTGCCCGGGCCCTGGCCCGCGGACCGGTTCTGCACGCGCTCGCTCACGTCGACTCCCTGCTGAGTGGGGTGGGTGCGCCCCCGGCGGGCCGCCGCCGAGGCCAGCGCACACGGTACCCGGCCGGACGCCCCCCGTGCTCCTACGGCCGGCCCGGATCGGACAGGAGGCGGGTCGCTGGCGAATTCCGGGAGTAGTTTCACGACCATGGCGATCCTCACCGAAGAAGACCTGGCCCTGCTCTCCGAACCGCAGCTCGCCCACGTGGCCACCATCGAGGCCGACGGCAGCCCGCACGTCACCCCGGTCTGGGTGGACACCGACGGCGAGCACATCGTGTTCAACACCGCCAAGGGCCGGCAGAAGTACGTCAACATCGCTCGGAACCCGGTGGTCGCGGTCTCGGTCGTGGACAAGGCGAACGACTTCCGCACGCTCTGGGTGAAGGGCAACGCCGAGTTCGTCACCGAGGGCGCCGACGAGCACATCGACCAGATGGCGAAGAAGTACCTCGGGCAGGACACCTACCCGTTCCGCCGGCCGGGCGAGGAGCGGGTGATCGTCCGGATCACCCCGACGGAGAAGCTCGGCCGCGGCTGACGTGAAAGGAAGGGCCCCCTCTTAACGCCTGGCGTATTAAAAGGGGCCCTTCCTAACAGCTCAGGCGGTCTTGCGGGGGGCGGCCTTCTTCTCGGCCGCCTTCTTCGCGGGGGCCTTCTTGGCGGCGGTCTTCTTCGCCGGCTCGGCCTTCTTCGCGGCCGTCTTCTTCTCGGCGGCCTTCTTCGCGGGAGCCTTCTTGGCCGGCGCCGCCTTCTTCTCGGCGGCCTTCTTGGCCGGGGCCTTCTTCGCCGCCTTTTGGGCGGAGCGGGCCGCCGAGATCGGGGTGGGCTCGGACCCGGCGCCGACCGGCGTCTCGCCCCGGGCCGCCCGGGCCCGCTCGACGGACGCCTTCAGCGCGGCCATCAGGTCCACCGCGGCGGCCGGCGCGGCCTCTTCCTCCTCCGGCTGGACCACCTCGCGGCCCTCGATCTTGGCGTCGATGACCTCCTGCAACGCCGCCCGGTAGTCGTCGGTGAAGGCGTCCGGCTCGAACTCGCCGGCCATCGAGTCGATCAGCGAGCTGGCCATGGCCAGCTCCGGGGGGCGAACCTTCAGGTCCTCGTCGAGGAAGCCGAAGTCGGGCTGGCGCACCTCGTCCGGCCAGAGCATCGTGTTGAGCAGCAGCACGCCCTCGCGTACGCGCAGGGTGGCGAGCTGCTCGCGCTGGCGCAGCGCCACCTTGACGATCGCCACCCGCTCCGAGTCGGCCAGCGCGTCGCGCAGCAGCACGTACGGCTTGGCGGCCGAGCTCTCCGGCTCGAGGAAGTACGCCTTGTTGTAGAGGATCGGGTCGACCTGCTCGGCCGGGACGAACTCCAGCACGTCGATCGCGTGCGAGGTGCTCAGCGGCAGTTCGGCGAAGTCCTCGTCGGTGAGGATGACCATCTCCCCGCCGCCGATGTCGTACCCCTTGGCGATGTCGTCGTAGGTGACCTCCTCGCCGCAGACCGAGCAGGTGCGCTTGTAACGGATGCGGCCGCCGTCCTCGCGGTGCACCTGGTGAAAGCGGATGTCCTTCTCCTCGGTGGCCGAGTAGACCTTCACCCCGATCGACACCAGGCCGAACGACACCGCTCCCTTCCAGATCGCCCGCATCCCGCGCTCCTCTCCCCGGTTCTGACCAGAATCGCAAATGATCGAACGACCTGCACGCTCTTCCGCGCGCAACTACAGTCATAAAGTGCCCGGCGCGCCCCTGAAGCCGATGCTCGCGATGACCGGGCAGCTCCCGGCCGGTGCCGGCTGGGCGTACGAATTCAAGTGGGACGGCGTCCGCGCGCTCGCCGACATCGTCCACCACCGCCAGCACCTGTACGCCCGCTCCGGCGTGGACATCACCGTCGCGTACCCGGAACTGATCACCCTGGCCGAGCAGGTCGACGACGCGCTGCTGGACGGCGAGGTGGTGCTCTTCACCGACGGGCAGCCGTCGTTCACCGCCCTCGCGGAGCGGATGCACGTGCGGAACGCGGTGAAGGCCGCCCGGCTCGCGGCCAGCGTCCCGGTCACGTACATGATCTTCGACCTGCTCCGGCTGCACGGCGAGGACCTCACCGGCCGCCCGTACCGCGAGCGGCGGGCGGCGCTGGAGTCGCTCGGGCTCGGCGCCGCCCGGTGGGCGGTGCCGCCGACCTTCCCCGACGGCCCGGCCACGTACGAGGCAGCCGGCGAGCACGGCCTGGAAGGGGTGATGGCCAAGCGGGTCGACTCGGCCTACCGGCCCGGCGTGCGCTCGCCCGACTGGGTCAAGGTCAAGCTGGAGGTGACCGGCGACTTCGTGGTCGGCGGTTGGCGGCCCGGCGCGCGCAAGATCGGCGGCCTGCTGGTCGGGGTGCCCCGGCCGGACGGGCGGCTCACCTACCGGGGCCGGGTCGGCGGCGGCATCGGCGCGGCCCTGGAACGGGAGCTGCTGCGCGAGCTGGAACCGCTGCGCGCCGCCGGGTCCCCGTTCGCCGGGGACGTGCCGCGCGAGGATGCCCGGGGCGCGATCTGGGTAACGCCTCGGATCGTGGTGGAGGTGAAGTACGGCCAGCGCACCCCCGACGGGCGGCTGCGCTTCCCGCGGATCCTGCGCCTGCGTCCCGACAAACCCGCCGAGGAGGTCGACGATGTCAGCTGAGCGGCTCAAGGTGGACGTCGAGGGGCGCGCGCTGGAGCTGTCCAACCTGGACAAGGTGCTCTATCCCAAGGCTGGCTTCACCAAGGGCGAGGTGATCGACTACTACACCCGGATCGCCCCCGTGCTGCTGCCGCACCTGCGCGACCGGGCGCTCACCCGGATCCGGTTCCCCAACGGCGTCGAGGGGGGCTCGTTCTTCGAGAAGAACAAACCCAACAACACCCCCGACTGGGTACGCATCGAGAACCTGCCCGCCCCCGGGTCGAGCAAGGGGCGGGAAACCATCGACTACGTGGTCTGCGAGGACCTGCCCACACTGGTCTGGCTGGCCAACCTGGCCGCGCTGGAGCTGCACACGCCGCAGTGGCAGATCGGTGAGCACCCCGACATGATGGTCCTCGACCTGGACCCGGGCGCCCCGGCGGCGCTGAAGCAGTGCTGCCAGGTGGCGCTGCTGATGCGCGACCGGCTCGCCGAGGACGGCATCGAGTCGTACCCGAAGACGTCGGGGAAGAAGGGGATGCAGCTCTGCTGCCCGATCGCCGGCACCCAGGATGCCGATGACGTGTCCGCCTATGCGAAGCGGATCGCGCAGGAGCTGGAGAAGGCGCACCCGAAGTTGATCGTGTCGAAGATGGCCAGGAACCTGCGCCCCGGCAAGGTCTTCATCGACTGGAGTCAGAACAACGCGGCGAAGACGACGGTGGCGCCGTATTCGCTGCGGGCGCAGGCGGTGCCCTCGGTGTCCACTCCGCTGACCTGGGACGAGGTTTCCGCTGGTGCGGCGGGGAAGCGGCCGGCGACCAAGCCGTACACGGCCGACGAGGTGCTGAAGCGGGTGGCGAAGCAGGGCGACCTGCTGGCCCCGCTGCTCGACGGTGGTCCGGAGCTGCCCGGCTGACGGCTTCCCCGGATCGGCTCTGCCGCCCGTCTTCGACGGCCCGGCCACGGACCTGCCCAGGGGGCGGTTGCGGTTCGTGGGACAGGACCTGGTTAGAGTCCGATTCGACTTGGGGAGGGCGACATGACCATGCTCGGCACCATTCGCCGCACCGGCGCACTTCTTACCGTTACGGCGGCGGCACTGACGGCCGCCGCCTGCGCGGGTGCTGACAAACCGGAATCCGCCGCCGCCGAATGGGAGGCGCCGGCCGCAGGGGCATCCGCGGCCGGCGCACCGGCTCCGATCAAGAAGATCACCTCGGCCTGCGCGCTGCTCCCGGCCGACGTGGTGGTGAAGGTGCTCGGCAGTTCCAGCGGCACCAAGCTGACCGCCGAGGAGCAGCCGGTGGACCAGAAGGACACATCACCCACGCTCGGCTGCGCCTACAAGGGCAAGGGTCGGGAGGTCCTGGCGATCAACGTGGTGGTCCTGGCGGACCGGGCCAAGGACGCGGCCAGCGTCGTCGACGGGGTCGCCCAGAAGAGCGGCGCGAAGGTCACGCAGTTGGACGGGCTGGGTGACGCGGCGGTGACCTACACCAGCGAGGGCACGCGGTTCCTCGTGTTCGCCGCGGCCTACGAGTCGGAACTGCGGGTGGTGGTGTTCACCGGTCCGCCGGTCGTCCCCGCCGCCAAGTACCAGGAACTCGCCGAACGCGTCGCCCCGAAGCTCTGATCTTCGGTTCGGCCTAGAGGGCGAACAGCAGGGCGGCGTCGAGCAGGATGACCACGGCGGTGGCGAAGTGGATGCCGAAGGCGACGGCCTTCGTGCCGCCGTGCCGCAGCACGATGGCGGTGTCGCCCAACGGAATGATCGCGACGACCAGCATGTACCAGGCGACCGCATCGGCGCTGGTGAAGGCGATCAGGGCGAGGCCGAGCAGGCCGTAGCTGAGGTCGCGCAGGCCCTTGATCGTGAGGTAGGCGGGGTCGCCGTCCGGTTTGGCCGGGACGCCGTAGCCGGTGGCCGAGGCCTGCGGCGCGAGAAGGAACCGGGCGCCGATGAAGACACAGAAGAGGCTGAGGACGACGGCGAGCCCGTAGGCGATGGCGCTGAACATGGTCGGCTCCGAAAGCTAGCAGTGCTAGATGCAAGAGCGAAGCTAGCAGAGCGGAGGCAGATTGGCTAGCGATGCTAGAGTTCTGGTCATGTCGATTCAGGCGCGCCGGGAGCGTGAGCGGGCGGAACGGGAGCGGGCGATCATCGCCGCGGCCCGGGAGCTGGCCGAGGCGGAGGGCTGGGATGCGGTCACCACCCGCCGGCTCGCCGCCGAGATCGAGTACAGCCAGCCCGTCCTCTACAGCCACTTCAAGGGCAAGAGCGCCATCATGGCGGCGGTCGCCGTGGAGGGCTGCGGAGATCTGGCCGCCGAGCTCGCCGCCGCCCGGGCCGCCGCGACCGACGCGCGGCAGGCGGTGGCCGGCATCGCCAACGCGTACGCCGCGTTCGCCGAACGGCGGCCCGCCCTCTACGACGCGATCTTCAACCTCCCCACCGAACTGCCCTTCGCCAGCCAGGACGTGCCGGTCGAGCTGGCCCGGGCGTTCGCCGAGTTGGCCGAGACCCTGCGCCCCTTCGCCGGTGACGACAATCTGGAGACGTTCACCGAGACCTTCTGGAGTGGGCTGCACGGCCTGGTCACCCTGATGCGCAACGGCCGGCTGCGGCGGGAGGCGCACGAGCGGCGGTTGGCGCTCCTGGTGGACCGATTCTGCCGCTGACGCTGAATCGTTAGGGTGGGCGGACCCGCAGGGAGGAGCGCCCCGATGGCTGTCCACACGCCCGTGACCGTTCCGGCCGACGCGCCGCGCGCGGCCGATCTTCCGCTGCTCGCCTACTACGACGACGCGACCGGCGAGCGCACCGCGCTGACCGCGCAGCAGCTCGGCGGGTGGGCGGCGCGGAGCGCGGCGCTGCTGCGAGACGGTTGCGGACTCGGCCCCGGCAGCCGGGTCGCCGTGCTGCTGCCGCCGCACTGGCGGACCGCCGCGGTGCTGGTCGGCGCCTGGTCGGTCGGGATGGCGGTGTCATTCCGGCCGCGGGCCACCGCCGGGCTGCCGGTCCTCGAACCCGGTGCCGACCGGCCGTACGACGCGGTGTTCGTGACCCCGGAACGCCTCGACGACTGGCTGGAGGACGTGCCCGACGGGACCCACCGCTACCTGGTCGGCACCGGAGCCGGGTCGCTGGCCGAGGTGCCGGTGGGCTGGCTGGACTGGTCCACCGAGGTGCTCCGGCACACCGCCACCCCGCCCGACCGCACCCTGCTGCACCCGACCGACCCGGCCAGCCCCGACGGCACCACGTACGGCGAGTGGGGCGCGGTGGCGCGGGCCATGGCGGAGCAACTCGACCTGCGGACGGGGGACCGGCTGCTGGTCGACGCCGCCGAGCACGAGCAGCCGCTGAAGTGGCTGCTCGCCCCGCTCGCCGCCGGCGCGTCGGTGGTCATCTGCGCCAACCTCGACCGCGCCACGCTCGACGCCCGCATCACCGCCGAGCAGGTCACCCGGGTGCTGTGAGGCGCCCGACAACGGGTCCACTGTGCCCGCTGGCCGTGCCAGGCTGGCGATCATGACCAACGCACTCGTACTCGCCGGTGGCGGGGTGGCCGGGATCGCCTGGGAACTCGGCGTCCTGCGCGGCATCGCCGACGCCGACCCGGCGCTCGCCGACCGCATCCTCGCCGCCGACCTGGTGGTGGGCACCTCCGCCGGCTCGTCGGTCGCCGCGCAGATCACCAGCGGCGTCGCGCTCGACGACCTGTACGCGGCCCAGCTGCGCCCCGAGACCGCCGAGATCGAGGTCGACGTCGACACCGAGAAGCTCTTCGCCGACTACGCCGCCGTGCTGGCCGGCGCGACCGGGCCGGAGGACGCCCGCCGCCGGCTGGGTGAGCTGGCCCTCGCCGCGCAGACGGTCGACCCGGCCGTCCGGCTCGCCGCGATCGACGCCCGGCTCCCGGCGAAGCAGTGGCCGGACCGGCGCGTACTGCTGCCCGCCGTCGACGCCGGGACCGGCGCCGAGGCGATCTTCACCCGCGAGTCCGGCGTGGCCCTGCGCGACGCCGTCGCCGCCAGCTGCGCCGTACCGGGCGTCTGGCCGCCCGTAGCGATCGGCGACCGCCGCTACGTCGACGGCGGGGTGCGGTCGATGACCAACGCCGACCTGGCTGCCGGCGCCGACCGCGTACTGATCATCCAGCCGGTCCTGGCCGACACGCCGCAGCCGTGGGGCGACCTCGACGCCGAGATCGCCGCCCTCGCGCCGGCCGCCGTCCACGTGATCAGCGCTGACCAGGCGTCCGTCGACGCGTTCGGCAGCAACGCGCTGTCGCCCGCGACCCGGGCGCCGTCCGCCCGCGCCGGCCGTGCCGTCGGGGCGGCGCACGCCGCCGCCGTGGCGGCCGTGTGGGGATGACGGCCGCCCGTCACCGTCGGTGCTCGCCGGCTCCCAGCCAAGTCCGACAAGCTGCCGGCCACCGCCGGCCGGCCGGCCGAGCCCGCTACCCCGGGTAGTCGCCGGGACCCGGCAGCAAGGGTGAGACCGACATGTCTCTGCGACATATCCATGTCGGAGCGACATGTCGGTCCAAGCTGTTGTCCCGCCTAGCCCCCCGACACGCCGGCAGCCCGCTGAGCGGCAGGTGAGCGGCGACCCGCCCGGCTGCACGGCGCGGAGCGCCGGCGCGAATCCGGT
>NZ_JBSGJR010000195.1:0-10905 GCF_053605645.1 Micromonospora sp. NPDC003776 | reverse complement strand
CGAGGACCGACGGGCTGACGCTCTTGGCGTCCGGGAGGGCGTTCGCGCCGAGGGCGACGAGACCGGCCCCCACGAAGGCGGTGGTCACGACCGCGCAACAGGAACCGGCCATTGGTGTTGCGTCCGTTGAAGCAGAGCAAAGGGACGGAGAAGGGGTCGGCCGGGGACGGCGGGCCGATCCCACCCACCGGTCCCACCACCGGTCCCGCCCGGGCCGGGCGCGGGCCGGGGCGCGGACCGGGGTCCGGGCGCTAGCCTGGCGCGATGAAGATCGTCGGGCTGATGTCGGGCACCTCGTACGACGGGGTGGACGTGGTGGCAGCCGAGTTCGCCCGGCACGGGGAGACGCTGCGGCTGCGCCCGCTCGGGCACCGCGGCCTGGACTACGACGACGAGCTGCGCGCCGCGATCGGGGCCCTGCTGCCCCCGGCGGCCACCACCATCGAGGCGGTCTGCCGGCTGGACAACCGGCTCGGCGAGGTCTTCGCCGAGGCGGCGGCGGTTGGCGTGGAGCTGGCCGGCGGCCCGGTGGACGCGGTGGTCTCGCCGGGGCAGACGGTCTTTCACTGGGTGGAGGCGGGCCGGGTCCGGGGCACCCTCCAGCTCGGCGCGCCGGCCCGGGTGGCGGCGCGGGTCGGCGTACCGGTGCTGCACGACCTGCGCTCGGCGGACGTCGCGGCCGGCGGCCAGGGCGCCCCGCTGGTGCCGGCCTTCGACGCGCTGCTGCTCGGCGAGGGGACCGCGCCGCGCGCCGCGCTCAACCTGGGCGGGATCGCCAACCTCACCGTGGTCGCCCCCGGCGCGCCCATCCTGGGGTACGACGTGGGCCCGGCGAACGCCCTGCTGGACGCCGCCGCCCGGCGGCTCCTCGACCGCCCCTGCGACCTGGACGGGGCCCGCGCGGCGGCCGGGCGGGTGCACCCGGGGCTGCTGGCGCTGCTGCTCGCCGAGCCCTACTACGCCGCGCCGCCGCCCAAGTCCACGGGCAAGGAGTTGTTCCACGCCGGCTACCTGGACGACCGGCTGGCCGCCCTGGGCGAGCCGGTCGCCCCCGACGACGTGCTCGCCACCCTCACCGAGCTGACCGCCCGGACCGTCGCCGACGCCTGCGACCGGCACGGGGTGACCGAGGTGGTCGCGGCCGGCGGCGGGGTGCGCAATCCCACACTGCGCGACCGGCTGGCGGCGCGGGGGGAGGGGCGCTGGCGGCTGCGCACCACCGACGAGCTGGGGGTGCCGGCGCAGGCCAAGGAGGCGTACGCGTTCGCCCTGCTGGGCTGGCTCTCCTGGCACGGGCTGCCGGGCGCGATCCCGTCGGTGACCGGCGCCACCCGAGCGGCGGTGCTGGGCGCCTGGACCCCGGCCGGCCCGGCCCGGGCGGCGACCCCGCCGACCCCGCCGCGGCGGCTGGTGATCGAGGGCTGATCCGGGTTTCCACCAGGGGAGATCCACGGCCGGGCTGCGGGCTGTCGGGCGGCCGATAGACTCTTTCGTCATGAGTGTTGAAGAGGACACGGCCAACCACGGCCGGCTGCTGGGCACCGTCCGCGGTCCGCAGGACGTCAAGCGGATGACCGCCGAGCAGCTGGACATCCTCGCCGCTGAGATTCGTGACTTCCTGATCGCCAAGGTCTCCCGCACCGGTGGGCACATCGGCCCCAACCTGGGCGTCGTCGAGCTCACCCTGGCGATGCACCGGGTCTTCGACTCGCCGCGCGACCGGCTCCTGTTCGACACCGGCCACCAGGCCTACGTACACAAGATCATCACCGGCCGGCAGGAGGGCTTCGACAACCTCCGCCAGCGCGGTGGCCTCTCCGGCTACCCCAACCAGGCGGAGAGCGAGCACGACCTGATCGAGAACTCGCACGCCTCCACCGCCCTGTCCTACGCCGACGGCCTGGCCAAGGCGTACGCGCTGCGCGGCGAGAAGCGGGCCGTGGTGGCCATGGTCGGCGATGGCGCGCTCACCGGCGGCATGTGCTGGGAGGCGCTGAACAACATCGCCACCGCCGGCAATCCGCTGGTCATCGTGGTCAACGACAACGGCCGGTCCTACTCGCCGACCATCGGCGGCCTGGCCGACCACCTCTCGTCGCTGCGGCTCAACCCCGGCTACGAGAAGGTGCTCGACACCGTCAAGGACGCGCTCGGCAACACCCCGTTCGTGGGCAAGCCGATGTACGAGGTGCTGCACGCGGTCAAGAAGGGCATCAAGGACGCGGTCGCCCCGCAGGCGATGTTCGAGGACCTCGGCATCAAGTACGTCGGCCCGGTCGACGGCCACGACGTCGCCGCCGTCGAGTCGGCGCTGCGCGCCGCCAAGAACTTCGGCGGCCCGGTGATCGTGCACGCGGTCACCCGCAAGGGCTACGGCTACCGCCCGGCCGAGGAGGACGAGGCGGACTGCCTGCACGGCCCCGGCGCGTTCGACGCCGAGACCGGTCAGCTGGTCGCCGCGCCGTCGGTGAAGTGGACCCACGTCTTCTCCGACGAGCTGGTCAAGATCGCCGACGAGCGTCCCGACGTGGTCGGCGTCACCGCCGCGATGGCCGAGCCCACCGGCATCGCCACCCTCGCCCGCAAGTACCCGGCGCGGGTCTACGACGTGGGCATCGCCGAGCAGCACGCGGCCACCTCGGCGGCCGGCCTGGCGATGGGCGGCCTGCACCCGGTGGTCGCCGTCTACGCCACCTTCCTCAACCGCGCCTTCGACCAGGTCCTGCTGGACGTGGCCATGCACAAGCTGCCGGTCACCTTCGTGCTCGACCGGGCCGGCATCACCGGGCCGGACGGGCCGAGCCACTACGGCATCTGGGACATGTCGGTCTTCGGGGTGGTGCCCGGCCTGCGGATCGCCGCGCCCCGCGACTCCGCCAGCCTCCGCGAGGAGCTGCGCGAGGCGGTGGCCGTCGAGGACGGCCCGACCATCCTGCGCTTCCCGACCGGCACCGTCGCCGCCGACCTGCCGGCCGTCCGCCGCGTCGGCAGCGTCGACGTCCTGACCGAGTCGGCGCGTACCGACGTGCTGCTGGTCGCGGTCGGCTCGTTCGCCGGCCTCGGCATGGAGGTCGCCGCCCGGGTCGCCGAGCAGGGCTACGGCGTCACCGTGGTCGACCCGCGCTGGGTCCGCCCGGTCCCGGCCGAGCTGGTCGAGCTGGCCGCCGCCCACCGGCTCGTGGTCACCGTCGAGGACGGCGTCCGGGTCGGCGGCGTCGGCGACGCGCTCGGCCAGGCCATGCGGGACGCCGACGTCCGGGTGCCGCTGAAGGACCTGGGCGTGCCGGCCGACTGGCACCCGCACGGCACCCGCGCCCAGATCCTGGCCGACCTGGGCCTCACCGCGCAGGACGTGGCCCGGGACGTCACCGGCTGGATCTCCAGCCTCGACGCCCAGCCCGTCGACCCGCACCAGCCCGACGAGGCCACCGCCAAGAACTGACGCGACACGCGGAACGGGCGGCCCTGCGCGAGGCAGGGCCGCCCGTTGGCGTCGAAGGGCCGGCGGTCAGCGGCCGCCGACCGACCGGTACCAGGTCTTCTCCGTACCCGCCAGGCTGAACGTCTGCTTGCGGTCCGGCTGCGGCACCACCACCAGGCCCGGCCGCTCCACCAGCCGCTGGGTGCCCGGCGGCGCGGCGAACGAGGCGTCCCGGTTGGTCCGCCAGCTCAGCACCGCGACGGGCTGCCCCGGCACCGGCAGGTAGTACGCCTGCAGCGTGGTGGACCGGTCGGCGGGGGAGACCACCGGGGTCCCGCCGTCGGCCGGGCGGTAGACCACCGCGGTCATCGTGCCGGTGGCGGTCTCCCAGCTCAGCTGCTCCAGGTCACCCGGCTCACCGCCGCCCAGCGCCACCTCGCCGAGGGAGCGGACCGCGATCTTCGCCATGGGCCAGGACTCCGGGGCCGAGCGGGGCGCGTCCCGGTCGCCGAGCCGGCGCGGCACGCTGCCGAACGGCCCCCTGGTGTCCGCCAGGTGGCAGGTGTCCAGGCCGGTCAGCGCGCGCCGGCCGGCGCCCGTCTCGTCGCGGACCAGGGGATAGCGGGGGTCGGCGGTGGCCGTACCCAGGTCGAGGACCCGGTCCGCGGCCCGGCCGCGCGGCAGCGACCGGGTGGCCCGCAGCGTCGCGGTCAGCTCCACCGCCTGGCAGGCCGGTACGGCGACCGGCTCGGTGATGCCGTCGGTGGTGGCCAGCGTCCGCCCGTCCGGGCCGAGCAGCCGCTGCACCCGGGCCGAGGTGAGGTAACGGCGGCCGTCCGCGGTCCGGACCGGCAGCACATCGGAGTAGACCAGGTAGCCGGGGTCGGTGTACTCGCTGGCGCGGTCGACCCGCCAGCGATCCCCGTGCCGGGCGAGTTGCAGCAGCCAGGAAGCGCTCTCGCCGGGCACGTCGGCGGCGACCAGGGCCAGCGGAGTGCCGGCGACCTCGCCGGCGAAGAGGATGCCCGAGGACGGCAGGTGCGCCCGGTCGTCGACCGGTGAGCGCCAGTCCCGCACGACCCGGCTGATCCCGGCCGTCGCGGCGGCGTCCTCGGCCAGGTTGCCGCGCGCCGGCCAGACGGTGAGCGGCCCGTCCAGGCTGTCGTAGCCGACCCGCAGCTCCGTGGACTGCCGTGCGGCGACCGGCTCGCAGCCGGTCGCGGCCAGCAGCAGGATCAGCAGCGCGGTGGCCGTCGTGCCGCGGCGGCGGACTGAAACCACCTGTACGCCCCCGATCCGGTCGTTTTCGCGAAGCCACATGGTACGAGACGCGGGGCGCTCCGCCCGCAACCGCCTCACCCTTCCGGAAGCGACCACAGAGGACAGCGGTGCGTCTTTCCTGGCCATTTTTCGGCTCCGGTAGACTCCGCCGACTGTGACGCCTGCCGAGCCCCGTGGCGACTCGCCGCCGGACCCCGACGCCCCGACGGGCTCCGCCTCCGTCACCACCGTGGCCCCGGCCGCCCCCGAGCCACCCACCGCCCCGGAGCCCGCCGCGACGCCCGAACCGGCCCCGGCCGCTCCCGTCGAGGCCGACGCCGCGCCCGTCGCCGACCCCGTACCGGCCAGGTCGGACGCCCGGCCGGTGGCGCGGCGGCGCCGGAGCTGGACACTGCGCCGGATCGATCTCGCCGTGCACGCGGTCTTCCTGCTCGCCGCGCTCTGGGTGACCAGCCGGATCTGGGCCGACCCCGCCGGACGGGTGGCCGCCCTCTACAGCAGCGACCCGGCCCAGGTGCAGTTCTTCCTGGCCCACTCGGTCCGCGTGGTGCTGCACGGCGAGTTCCCGTTCTACACCGACCAGTTCAACTATCCGGACGGGGTCAACCTGATGGCGAACACCGCCATCCTGGCCCTGGGCATCCCGATGGTGCCGGTCACCCTCCTGTTCGGACCGGCGGTCTCCTTCGTCACCCTGGTCACGCTCGGCCTGGCCGGCACGGCCGCCGCCTGGTACCGGGTGCTCTCCCGGCACGTGGTCCGGCTCCGGCTGGCCGCGGCCGTCGGCGCCTGGTTCTGCGGGTTCTCGCCGGCGATGCTCTCGCACGCCAACTGGCACCCCAACATCATCTCCCAGTTCCTGCTGCCGTTCATCGTCTGGCGGGTGCTGGTGCTGACCCGCTCCACCCGGCCGGTCCGCGACGGCGCGCTGCTCGCCCTGCTGGTCACCGGGCAGGCGTTCATCAACGAGGAGATCCTGCTCTTCACCGCGCTGGCCTGCGGCGTGTTCCTGCTCGCCGTGCTCGCCCAGCGGCGTGACCTGTGGGCCGCCGCGTGGCGTCCGCTCGCCGCCGGGCTGGCGGTCTGCGCGGTGCTCGCCGGCGCGCTGCTGGCGTACCCGCTGTACGTGCAGTTCGCCGGGCCGATGGCGTACCACGGGCTCAGCGACACCGTGCGCGACTACGGCAACGACATCGCGGCCTTCTTCGCCCCCGGCTCCACCACGCTGGGCGGCAACGAGCGGGCCAACGTGAACCTCGCCCCGAACTACTCCGAGGAGAACGCCTTCTTCGGCTGGAGCCTGTCCCTGCTGACCGTCGGCATCGTGGTCTGGCTGCGCCGGGAGGTGCTGGTCCGGGCGCTCGCCGTGACCGGGGCGCTGTTCGCGGTGCTCTCGCTCGGCGAGCGGGTGTCCTGGTGGGACCGGGACCTGTTCACCGGGCCGTGGGAGTTGCTGGTCCACCTGCCGCTGCTGGACGCGGTGGTGCCCACCCGGTTCGGCCTGATCACCGGCGTGGTCATCGGGGTGCTGCTGGCGTTCGCCGTCGAGCGGGCCGCCGCGCTGCGGCTGCCCGACCGGCGGACCATCCGCATCGTGACCGTCGCCGGCCTGGTGCTCGCCCTGCTGCCGATCGCGCCGATGCCGTTGCAGGTCACCAGCCGCCCGCCGGTACCGAAGTTCATCACCGCCGACCGCTGGCGGCAGTACGTCGGGCCGGACCAGACGCTGGTGTCGGTGCCGGTGCCGAGCATGGGCAACACCGACCCGATGCGCTGGGCGGCCAGCACCGACCTGGCCTTCAAGATCCCCGGTGGCTACTTCCTCGCCCCGCGCAACGGGGTCACCGGCGACCCGGGGCGGTTCGGCGGGCGTCCGAGCGGCATCGGCGACCTGCTGGAGGAGGTCGCGGCGACCGGGCGTACGCCGAAGTTGGACGACCGGCAGCGCCGCCGCTTCCTGGACGAGCTGCGCCACTGGCGGGCCGCCATCGTCGTGCTGCCGCTGAACGAGCCGAACGCCGAGCCGCTGCGCCGGACCGTCGAGCAGCTGCTCGGCCCGGCCCGGCAGGAGCTGGACGTGTGGTTGTGGGACGTCCGGACACTGACCAGCCAGTCGGCCTGACCCCGGAGCCGCCGCCCGGCCTCGCGCCGCCGGCCCGGCGGGACCCCCGTCGCCGGCTCCGCCCGGCCGACGCGCTGGTCGTCGTCGGCTACCTCGGCCTGGCCGTGCTGCTCACCGCCGGGCAGTGGGGCCGCCCGGAACGGCTCTTCCACCAGGCCGGCGACCAGATCCTCTTCGAGTGGATGCTGGCCCACGCCGCCCGGTCGGTCAGCGAGGCGCAGAACCCGCTCTACAGCACCGCCCTGAACGCCCCGGACGGGGTGAACCTGATGGCCAACACCTCGGTGCTCGGGCTGGGCGTGCCGCTGGCCCCGGTCACCCTGCTCGGCGGGTCCCAGGTGGCCTTCCTGGTCGCCGTGGTGGCCTGCCTCGCCGGCACCGCCACCGCCTGGTACGCGCTGCTCCTCCGCCGCGTGGTCCGCTCCCGGGCCGCCGCCGCGGTCGGCGGGCTGTGCTGCGGGTTCGCCCCCGGCATGGTGTCGCAGGCCGGGGCGCACCTGCACATGGCCGCCCAGTTCCTGGTGCCGGTGATCCTCGCGCTGGTGTTCCGCCCGCGCACCGACCGGATCCGGCGGGACGGGGTGCTGCTCGGGCTGGCGGTCGCGTACCAGGTCTTCCTCGGCGAGGAGCTGCTGGTCTTCGTCGCCCTCGCCGCCGCCGTGTTCGCCGGGGCGTACGCGCTGGCCGACCGGGCCGCCGCGCGCCGGCTGGCACCGGTGCTGGCCCGCCGGCTCGGCATCGGGGCGTTGGTCGCCGGGGTGCTGCTCGCGTACCCGCTGTGGTTCCAGTTCCATGGCCCCGGCCACTACACGGGCATGCCGTTCTACACGCGGGGCTTCCGCCTCGACGCGGCCTCGTTCACCGCCGCCGCCCGACAGAGCATCGCCGGGGACGGCTACCGGGCGGGGCTGCTGTCGCCGAACCCGACGGAGCAGAACTCCTACTTCGGGCCGTTCCTGCCGTTGCTGGCCGTGCTGGTGGTGGTCCGGCTGTGGCGGCGGCCCCTGGTCCGGGCCCTCGCCGCCTGCGGGCTGCTCTTCGCCCTGCTCTCGCTCGGCACCACGATCGTGGTGAACCGGCACGACACCGGGCTGCCCGGCCCGTACCGGCTGCTCACCGGGGTGCCGCTGCTGGACCTGGTGGTGCCGGCCCGGTTCGCGCTGGTCTGCGTACCGGTGCTCGGGGTGCTGCTGGCCCTCGCCCTGGACCGGGTGCGCCGGCGTTCCGTCCGGACCTGGGCACCGTGGGCCGGCGCAGTCGCCGCCGCGCTGCTGCCGCTGGTGCCGACGCCGATCCGGACCGTGCCGGCCGTACCGGTGCCGGCCTTCGTCGCCGGCGGCGACTGGCGGGCGTACGTCCCGCCGGGGCGGACGCTGGTGCCGGTCCCCCCGGTAACCGGGGCGGCGGTGAGCCCGGGCACCCTCTGGTCGGCCCGCACCGGGCTGGCCTTCACCGCGCCCGGCGGCTTCTTCATCGGCCCCCGCAGCTCGGACGACCCGACCGCGCGCTGGGGTGCGCCGGACCGCCCCACCTCGGTGCTGCTGCGCCAGGCCGCCGAGACCGGCCAGGTGCCGCCGATCGGCGCGGCGGAACGCCGGCAGGCGGTCGAGGACCTGCGGCACTGGCGGGCGGCGGTGCTGGTGCAGGCCGGCTCGTCCCCCGGCGACCCGGTCCGGGCCACCGTGGACGCCCTGTTCGGCCCCGGCCGGGACGTGCCCGGCGCGCACCTCTGGGACGTCCGCCCGCTCGTCGGCTGAACGCCGCGACGGTGCGCGGCCGCCGCCCGTTCAAGGTCGCGCTCGAACATGGACGTAGTGGCATCCGGCGCGCTCCGACACCACTCGATCGAGGATCGAGCGCGATCCCGGGCGCGGGTGCGGGCGGGCGCGAGTCAGACGCGGTCGCGGACGTCCCAGAGCCAGACGTCGTCGACCCGCTGCGGCGGGCCGAGCAGCGACGTCATCAGCTCGCGCAGCACCCCCTCGCTCGGGTTCGCCCCGAGCACCACCACCGACGCCTTCCAGAAGCGTAGGTCCTCGAGCGCCTGGCGACGGTTCTCGTCGGTGATCGCCGGGACCCTGCCGGCGTCCATGGTGGAGTAGATCAGCGTGCTGGTCGGCCGGTTCGGCGCGCCGAAGACGCCCTCGCCGTTCTCGTTCGGGCCAATGAAGTAGCCGGCCGGGATGGGGAACTGCAGCCCGGTCAGCGCGCTCCAGCGCAGCGTGGGCAGGCCGTGCACGTTGCTCGGGATGGGCACCGGCACGAGGGTGCGGCCCGCCGGCACGTACGGCCGCCAGGTGCCGGCCGTGATGAAGTGCGGCGGCGGGTCGATCCGCTGGGCCGGCAGCGGGCGGGGGAAGAGCGGCAGCAGGGCGGCCACGATCGCCACGTACCCGAGACCGCGCAGCCAGCGCCGGCGCGGCCCGGCGGGCGCCGGCGTGGCCTCGGCGGCGGCGCGCGGGGCCGGCACCACCGGTCGGCCGGCCCCGGCGAGCGCGTTCCAGGCCAGCGCCAACAGCACGCCGACCGCGCCGGCCACCACCAGGGTGAGCCGGGTCGGCATCATCATCTCGACCAGGGGCAGGTTGTCCGGCACGTACGCCCAGGGACCGTCGACGGTGGTCTCCACCCCGTTGAAGCGCAGCTTCGGGCCGAGCGCGGCCACGGTGAAGACCAGCACCAGCACGGCGACGATCCGGGCCGGCAGCGAGCGGCGCACCAGCAGCACCAGGGCGACCAGCGCGACCAGCACCAGCGGCCAGCCGAACCAGCTGTTCTGCTCGGTCAGCCCGATGGTCTTCTCCACCGCCTCGTCGCCGGCGACGGTGTCCCGGGCGAAGGTGACGAAGGCCATCAGGTCCTCGCCCCAGCTGTGGAAGACGCCGCCCTGCAGGCCCCGGTAGGACTGCGGCCCGTTGAACTGGTACCAGATCGGGTACGCGGTGAGCGCCACGGCCAACGCCGCGCCGATGCCACCCGCGGCCAGGAAGGTGCCCGCCTGCCGCCCCGCCGCGCGCGGCCGCTGCACCACGTACGCGAGCACCACCACCAGGCAGGCCAGCGCGGTGAGCAGCAGCATCTCCTCGTTGATGAAGATCTGATACGCCACCAGCAGGCCCAGCGCGATCCCGTTGCGCAGCCGGCGGCCCGGCTCACCGAGCCGCAGCACCCGGACCACGATCAGCGGGAGCAGGAAGTTGGAGACGAAGTTCGGCTGCCCGTTGGCGTGGTGCACGATGCCGGGGGCGAAGCCGAGGAACGCGCCGCCGACGAAGGCCGCCCCGCGGGACCGGACCAGATGCCGGGAGAGCATCCAGTACGAGGTGGCCGCCGTGGCCGACAGCGCCGCGCCGAGGTAGAGCGCGTACATCACCTGGGGGCCGAACAGCAGGGTGAGCGGCGCCAGCGGCAGGGTCACCCCGAGCAGCGAGGTGTTCGCCATCATGTTCACCCCGTCCGGGGCGTTCTGCCGGGCGGTGAAGAGCGGGTTCTCCAGGTGACGGACCGAGTAGGCGCCGTGCGCGAAGAGCCACTCGAACCAGCTGTGGTCGGTCGGCAGGTGCGAGGAGACCCGGTGCTGCACATCGCCCCAGTAGTTGAGGCAGACGAGGACACCGAGCAGCGCATAGGCTGCGAGCGCCAGCACGTCGCCACGGGCCGGCCGGCGTCGGGGCCGGCGCGGCGGGTCCGCCACGACGGGCTCGGCCGCGACGGGCGAGGAGTTCAGCGAAGGGTCTACCACCGGCACAGCCACGACGGGCCATCGTACAGGCGGCACGGCGTCGCTCCGGCCGGCCGGTGACCCGGTGGGGGCCCGCCGGGGTGCCGGCGCGGAGAGGGGTGGCCGTGACCATCATCGATCTGGGTGAGCTCCGCGACGACGTCACGCCCGATCCGCCGACCCGGCGCCGGCCGCCCGGCGGCCGCCCGTACCGCTTCCTCGCCGCGCTGGCAGTGGCGTTGGTCACCGTCGCCGCCGCGGCGCCGCTGCCCGCGCGGGTGACGGCCAGCGTGCCCGGCGGCGGGGGCCCCGCGACCCTGGGGGGGGGCGGCCCGGGGTGCGGGGGGGTGGCGGCCCCGC
>NZ_JBSGJR010000194.1:0-10917 GCF_053605645.1 Micromonospora sp. NPDC003776 | reverse complement strand
CGGCCCACCCCTCGCCTCCTACTGCAGGTCACTTGCAGTCACCGTTGAAACACCAGCTCTTCCAGCCCTGGGTCATGCTGATGCCCGCTCCCTTCACGTAGCCGTTCTCGGATCCCAGCGGTCCGCCGGCCGGGTTGGTGCCCACTGTGAAGTCCATGTCCTTCCAGTCCGGGTGGCCGTCGGGTTTGATGCCGACGCCGACGCCCCACCGGCCGAGCGAGCCGGACACGGATCTCTTCCGCCGGCCGCTCGACTTGAGCGCCACCCCGATGGTCGGGAAACTGAACCCCTGCTTGGGCATGGTGAGGGAGGTCCCCGTGTTCAGGCTCAGCTTGCCGTTCTGCACCTTGGCCTTGAAGCACCATCTGCTGACGCAGAACGATTCGCTGATGAAGATGCGTTTCGCCAGTAGGCCCTGGATGGTCTGGCCGGTGCCCGGCATCGGGTCCTTGCCGCACTTGTCCATGTTGTAGCCTCGGGACTCGCCCAGGCAGTGGTTCCAGGCGTCCTTTTTCTTCTTGAGGGCGGCCAGCTTTGCCTTGGCGGCCTGCTCGGCGCGTCGTTTCGCCGCCGCGTACTCCCGGGCCTGCTTCCTGGCCTCGGCCGCTTCCCTGGCGAAGTTGCAGCCGTCGCAGTAGTGCTTCTCCGCCGCCTTCTGCTTGTACCGCTGGTAGTCGCAGCCGTCGCAGTAGTGGTGCGCCGCCGGGCTGGACGCCTTCTTGTGCTTTGTCTTCTTGCCCCCGTGCGACTTCTTCTTCGACTTCGGCGGGTTGTCGTAGCCGCCACAGCCGTCGCAGTAGTGGCCCCCCGGCAGTTGCCGCCACTCGCCATCCGCGTCGTTCATCGTCACGGGCGTGTTGTTGGCGTACGCGTAGGCGTTCATCTGCTGCGGGTCGTTCGGGTCGATGATTGGGTCGACCGACAGGAACCGCCCGGTGTCCGCGTCGTACTCGCGGGCTCCCAACTGGGTGAGGCCGATCGACGAGTCCACGTTGCCGCCGACGTAGCCCTTGGCCGTCGGCCAGGCCGCGTTGCCGCCGCGTAGCTCACCGAAGGGCAGGTAGCGGCGCTGCGTGACGGCCAGGTCGTCGGCGTCGACGGACGCCTGCGCCGTGCCCATCCGGTCGGCCGCCTCGAACGTCAGCCCGCCGGCGGACGTCCGCACCGCGGTGACCGAGCCCAGCGGGTAGTACCTCGTCGCGGAGAGGGCACTGGTGGCCTTGGTGAGCTTGACCTCCGCCTGCCCCAGATAGAGGGTCACCGCGTCGGGATCCCGCTGGATCAGCCGGTTGCCGTCGGCGTCGTACAGGAACTCGGTGGTCTTGCCGCCCTCCACCACCTTGCTCAGGTTGCCCTCGGCGTCCCAGGTGAGGTTCTGCGTCGAGCCGGCCATGGTACGGCCGGTGGTGTTACCGACGGCGTCGTACGTGAAGCTGTTCGTGGCGCCGGCGGTGGTGACCGAGGAGAGCGCGTGCGGCCGGCTCGTCCCGGCCGCCGGGTAGGTCGAGGAACTGGTGATGCCCGCCCCGGTGGTGGTGTTGTAGTTGGTCTCGGTCAGCCGGTTTCCGGTCTTGTCGTACGTCCAGGACTGCCAGTACGGCGCCGGACCGCCCAGGACGGCTGCGCTCGGCGAGGTCGTGCAGCTGTTGGTGGCCGTCCACGCCGACGTGAGCCGGCGCAGGTAGTCGTATGTAAAGCACTGGGTGTCCGAGGTGCCGCCGACCGGGGCGTCGGCGATCCGGGTGACGTTGCCCGCCGCGTCGTAGGTGTAGCTGACGTCCGACAGGTGCGTCGGCGCCACGCTGCGGTCGACGACGGCGCGGGTGAGCCGCCGCGTCGAGTCCTCGTAGAAGAAGGTCTGCGCAAGCTGCTTGCCGCTCACCGACTGCAGCGTGTACTGCAACGGCTCGTCGTACACCGAGTAGGTGGCGGCGGTGAGCAGCGTGGACAAGCCGGTCTGCGCGGTGGTGAGCCGCCCGTCGGAGTCGTAGGCGTACCGCAGGGTCTCCGCGGTCAGCCCGGCCACGGCCGGATAGCTCACCAGCTGGGTCCGGCCGGTGCTGGTGTAACCCGTGTTGAACCGGTAGCTGCCCGCGAGGCTGCCCTCGGCGGCCGGGATCGTCACCGTGGTTCCCAGGGGGCGGTATCGGGTGTCGTAGTTGGTGACCGCGGTGGTGTACGCGGCGCCGTCGACGTAGCGGGTCGACGAGGTCGGCTGCCCCTTGGTGGGGGTGTCGTACGTCCAGGCTGCCAGCTGAGTGCCGGACGTCGACCCGCTGTACTCCGCCGTCTTGCGGCCCAGCGCGTCGTAGGTGTACGCGACGGTCGTGCCGCGGGCGTCCGTCGTGGTCAGGACCTGATCGGCGTTGTCGTAGGTGTAGGTCGTGGTGCCCTTGTCCGGGTCCACGTCGGTCACTTGCCGGCCGCGCAGGTCGTAGCCGTACTTCCAGATGTTGCCCGCGGCGTCGGTCACGCTCGCCAGGGCCCCGTCGTGCGTGTAGGTGTACTTCGTCGCGTCGTAGCTGCCGGTGGGCGTACCCGATGTGTATTGGCGCAGCTCGGTGGTGTCACCGTCGGCGTTGGTGATGGTGGTCGTGGCGGTGCCGCCGGCCGGGGGCGTGACGCTCGTGCGGTCCCCGCCGTAGCTGGTGGTGGTGCGCCACTTCTCGGTCCCGTAGGACAGGAAGATGCTGTTCGTCTCCCGCTCGTCCCCGTCGTAGACGGTGACCGTCTGGCCGGGGACGGTGTTGTCGGGGACGGTCAGCAGTGTGGTGCCCGCGGCGCCGCTGTTCCAGTACGCCCCGTTCTCCTTCACCACCAGTCCGCGGGAGTCGTAGAACCGGTCGGTGACGATCCGCCCGCCGCCCGGCGCTGGGCTCTGGGTCTGCCGCTGGCGCAACTGCCCGTCGAGGAACGTGTAATCCGCGTCGTACGTGCCGTCGTCGCGGATGGCCTCGGTCGTGACAACGTTCGGCGCGTCCGTCTGCACGAGGTAGGTGAACTTGAGGTTCGCCGTCGCCCCGCCGGCCATCGAGCGGTCCGACAGCCACACCGCGGTCAGCCGCCCCAGCGGGTCGTAGGTGAGGTCGGTCCGCCGGATGTTCGGGTCGACGACGGCGGTCTCGCTGCCCCAGGCCGGCTCGAAGGTCGTCGTCGTCACGTGTCCCATCGCGTTGGTGACCGTGCTGGCCGTGACCGGGCCGCCCGACGCCGGGGTGAAGGCGGTCGTCGTCTTGACGTCGAGGGCGTCGTACTTGGCCACCACTCGGCCGTAGCTGTCGTAGGTGGACCGGCTGGACTGGACGTACACCGGCGTGCCGCCGGAGTAGGACGCCAGCTCCTGCTCCAGGGTCTCGTCGCCCCGCGTCGGCGCCGTCGGGAAGGTGGTGGCGCCGTCGTAGAAGGTCCGCACGTCGGAGATCACGTCGGCCGGAAAGCTCGCTGTGGCGCCGCACGCCACGGACAACCGTTGCTGCCGGACCACGTAGCTGGTCAACCAGGACGCCGTGTTGCGGGCGTAGGTGATGCGGTTGCACTCCTCGTCGCCGCTGACCGCCGTGTCGCCCAGGTCGTTGACCTGGACCGGCAGCCCGTAGGCGTCGTAGTCGGTCTGCACCTCGGTCCGCCGCCAGCCGCCCGCCGCGAGGGCCAGCCGGCTACGCTTGCCGGCCACCCCGATGAAGTACGCCTTCGTGCCGCCGTGGGTCGACGTCGGCGACGAGATCCACGGGTCGGAGATCTGCCCGTCCAGGACGCTACCGCCGGCCCCGCTGTAGCTGATCTCCTCCCGGACGAAGCCGGCCAGCGCCGGGCTGTCGGTGACCGTGGTGCCCTCCGAGTCGGTGACCGACGCGCTGCGCGTCCCGCTCGTCAAGCTGTCCCCGTTCATGCCCCGGAAGTACAGCGTCTCGGTCTGCGAGGGGGTCTGGTCGGCCGCACCGTGCCTCACGCGCACCCTGCCGTACCCCCGCCACTCGCTCCAGGTGCGGTACTTCGCCGGGGTCAGCTCGTTGTCGTCGTGGTGCCAGGCCGCCCCGCCGAGGTACTCGTAGTCGGTCTCCTCGGTCTCGGCCAGCCCGGACTGGTCGTTCTCCAGCACCTGAATCGGCACGTACTTGTGGAACCAGTCCAGCTGCGGGGTGATCGCCCCCTCCGGTGTCCAGTACGCCGGGAAGCAGCGCCGGGTGTTCGAGTCCGGAGTCGGCGCGGCCGCCCGTGTGCAGTCCCTGGCTGAGTAGTTGACCCGGGTGTGGCCGCCCGCCTCGTCGTAGATGTCGGTGACCCGCCACTTGTACATCGGCGGGATGCCTTCCAACGCGTCCACCCGGTTTTCCAGCTGGGTGCCCTCGAACGTGACCGACGGCAGTGCCTTCGTTCCGCCGACCAGGCCGGTCCGGGTGATCGAGGCCAGCCACAGCGCCGGCGAGGTGCCGTCGCCGGGGTTGCGGAACTGGTAGCCCAGCGCCCACCTGTCGACGTCCTTGTAGGTGGTGCCGGAGACCAGCACCCGGGTGGTGACGCTCGCCAGCCGCTTGCGTGACCAGAAGGTCGGCGCGTACAGGTTCGTGCAGGTCGCTCCGGAGGCGCACGCCTGGTCGTACGGGGTGTCCGGCCAGTTCTTCGCGGTGTCCTTGGTGATCGGCTCGGTGCCGCAGGTGGCGCCGGTCGCGCACCGCTCCTCGACCGCGAGGTCCACCCGCATCGGTGCCGCCGCCGAGTACATCGTGGACGAGCGCTGCCCGTAGTCGATCCGGCTCAGGTAGCCGCCGCGGGTGTACTCGGTTCCGGCCGACGCGCTCAGGTTACGGCCGTAGTAGTTGGTCTCGGTCGTGTAGAAGTACGACATCGCGTTCCCGTCCGGGTCCACGACGTAGTCCAGGTTCCAGCGGTACGCCTGCATGCAGTACGACGTCGCGAAGGTGGAGCCGTGGCACGGCTCGCCCGAGTCGTTGCCGAACACCGGTGCGGTCCACGTCGAGTTCGTCACCTCGTCGCGGCTGGCCCAGCCCGGCAGGTGGTGCAGGCCGTAGTAGTACTGCGTGCCGTCGGGCGCGGTGACCCGCCAGTACTCGCCGTCGTCGTCGCCGTTGGCGGCTCCGGTCAGGTGTTCGATGCGGGATCCGTCGTCCTGCTTCTTGCGCCACGCGCCGGTGGCGTCGTCCTTGACCAGCTCGACGGTGTCGCCCCCGACGGTCAGGAAGGCGTTGTCCGTCTCCCAGCACATGTCGTACGGCTTCGGGGTGGTGGTCACGTCATCGGAGCAGGACTTGTACCGCCGCTCGATGGCGCCCTCGCCCAGATCCCAACCCTCGCCGACCCAGGACGACTGGTTGTTGGTCGACGCGGTCCGTCCGTCCACGCTGCCGGAGGAGTAGCGCAGCTCCAGGTCCGGCTCGGGGCCGCCCAGCGACGGCGGCGCGTCCATCGGGTACGTCCAGGCGAAGTTGCCGGACGAGCCGCCCGCCTCCCACGACGACGAGGCGGAGAGCGATGTCGCCTTGTAGTCGCCGGCGCTACCGGCGGGCGCCGCGGTCGCCGCCAACGTGGTCACCGCGCCGGCGGTGAGCGCGACGTCGGCGGTCAGTGTGCCCCGCGTCGGGGCGTTGTCGGTCTCGACCGGCGTGGCGGCCTGGCACCGGGCCAGGGCCGGGGTGGTCAGCGCGCACGCGGGCAGCCGGACCAGCCGCAGCCGCGACCCCCAGTCGCCGCCGTACGCGTTCCGAAACGACGAGTAGTCGACCAAGAGCCTCGCCTGCCCGGTGGTGTCCCCGCGTACCTGGAAGAGCAGGCCGTTGACGCCGGCCCGGTCGGTGGCCGCCCGGTCGAGCACCTCGACCCGGACGGTCCCGACCGCCGCATTCGCGCCGGCCGGCCTGCTCACCCAGACCGGCAGGGTGCCGGCCCGGGCGCGGGTCGCGCCGAGGGTGGCGTCCGCGGCGCCGGCGGCCGGCCAGGCCACCTTCGCCGGGGTACGCAACACCGACTTGTCCGGGGCGGCGATGCGCGCCCTCGGCGTGAAGTTCCGGCCCGGCACGGACCGTTCGGTCTGGGCGGCGGTCTTCCAGGTCAGCGGTGCGGCCTGCGCCGGCCGGGCCGGCAGGTCCTGGCCGACGACCGCCACGGACACAGTCAGCAGTCCGGCCAGCAGGAGCCGGCCCATGGTTCGATCCCTGCGCATGATCGGTCCCCCGTTCATTCCGCGTTGGCGTTGTAGATGTCGAAGACGGCTTGGTCGCTGAGGGCGCCGGAGTAGACCCGGACGTCGTCGATGGCGCCGGTGAGGTACTGCGAGAACGTCACGTTCGACGCCTGGCCGCGGCCGATTAGCAGAGCCCCGGCGGCGTTCCACGCGCTGGCGTGGCTCGTCTGGTCGACCGCCTGCCCGTCCACGTACAGCCGCAGGCTGTGCTCCTGGGCGTCGTAGACCGCGGCGAGGTGGGTCCACACCCCGGCCGTCGGCACGTCGAACAGGTCGGTCGCCTCGCGTAGCGACGCCCCGGACACGTCCGTGGCCGACGAGCGCACCGACCAGAGGTACGCCGAGTAGTCGTCGCTCCACGCCCAGCCGAGGTTGAACGCGCCGACGGTGGTGCCGAGCTGGCTGACCGCGATGCCGTTCTTGGTCAACGCGGACGGCTGCACCCAGGCGCTCACCGAGAAGCTGCCGTCGGTGCGCACGGCCGGCCCGGACGTGGTGAGCACGCCGGTCGTGCCGTTCACCGCGACCGCGTTGCCGCTGACCCCGGCGACCCGGCTGACGCCGGTGGACGACCAGGTGGCCGGGTGGGCGCCGGTGGTGTCGGCGGCGACGGTGCCCGAAGTCTCGTCCATCTTCCACCGGCCGGCCAGCCGCGGGACCTGCTGCAACTCGCCGGCCAGCAGTACCCGGTCGTACGCCTGGACGGCGTCGATGCGGCCGGGCCAGTACTCGCCGAAGACGCTGGCCACCCGTGACCGCCCGATCTGGAAGACACCGGTGGCCGCCCACGGGGTGGTGAAGGCGGTGGTCGCCTCCAGCACCCCGTTCACGTACAGCCGGATCTGCCCCGCCGGGGCGTCGTAGACGCCGGCCAGGTGCACCCAGGTGTTGGTCACCGGCGTGGTGGTCGAGATGGCCCGCACGAACGTCGTCGTGTCCGCGTCCACCGTCGTCCGGTTGAAGATCCACTTCTTGTACGAGCTGGAGTAGTAGAGCGTGAGCGAGCTGGCGTGGGCGCCGATCTGGGTCAGCGCCACGCTGTTGTGCGACAGGTCCGTCAGATAGACCCAGGCGCTCACCGAGAACGACTTCATGGTGTCCAGCACCGGGCCGGTCGTGGCCGCGTACCCGCTGGTGCCGTCGAGGCTCAGGCCGCCGCCGTCGAAGCCGTCGTTCCAGGTCGCGCCGCCACCGAGCGCGGCGTTGCGGGCGTTGTTCGAGGAGTCCACGGCCGCGGTGTCCTCACCGGTCCCGTTCAGCTGCCAGTCGCCGACGGGGCCGGGCGGGGACCCGGCGTAGAACACCATCGTCGCCACCTCCGACCTGTTGCCGGCGGCGTCCACGGCGCGTACCTGAAGCCAGTTCACGAAGCGGTCCGGGGTGACGGCGAAGGTCACGTCTCCGCCGGCCGCCGCCGGGGTGGCCGTCTTGTTCAGCGCGGTCGCCGCGCCGTTGAGCGCGTATTCGTACTTGGCGACGTCCGTTCCGCCGTTGGCGCCGACGGTCACCGACGAGGCCACGCCCATCACGGCGTCACCCTCGGCGTTGTCCGGGAACGCGGTGGAGGTGACGGTCGGGATCGGCGGCCGGGTGCTGTCGATCTGGAACTCGCACCAGGAGCTCCACGCGCTGACATCCGTGCCGTCCTCGGACCGCACCCGCCACTTGCCGATCTGCCCGTTGGTGAACGCACCGGACGGGATCGTCTTCGCCACGACGGTTGGCTTCGAGCCGGCCACCGAGGAGGAGGTGTACTCGCCGACCGGTGCCGTGCCGGTCGACAGCCACCACTGGAAGTGCGCCATCACCGCGTTGTCGGCGTCGCTGACCGAGGCCCGCAGGGTGGGCGTGGCGGTGCCGATGACCAGCCGGCCGGTGCCGGTGGTGCAGGTGGTCGAGCCGTCGGTGCTGAGGTTTGTGGGTGCCCCCGGCACGGTGTTGTAGACGATGGTGATCGACGGGTTGTTCTTGAACCGCTTCCAGGACAGCGTGTCGTAGTTGGTCTCGGCGGTCGACGACGCCCGCAGGCCCTCGGTGATCGTGGCCGATCCCGCCGCGGCCGCCTTGACCACGTGTGGGGTCACGGTGAACTCCACGCCCCCGGCCGGGCAGCTCGACGAGTATCCCTTCGCGAAGCTCTTGGCGGTGAGCTTGGTGATCCAGCTCGGCTGATTTTTCCAGGTCGTCGACGAGGAGATGCCGCCGGTCTCCCAGACCTGGACCTCCCGTGCGGTGCACGACCGGGACCAGACCTCCTGCGTCTGCAGCGTGGCCTGGAGGATGTGCTTGCCCTTCACCCCGGAGGTGTCGAACCGGAAGAACGACCGGGTCTTCTTGCCGTCGGTCGCGTCGTAGCCGACGCGGGCCTCGTCCTCGGCGTCGTTCGCACCGTTCCAGAACGAGGTGGTGGACAGGTTGCTCCACACCTGCGTCCAGGCCAGCCGCGACCCGGACCAGGACGGGTCGATGTAGACCGGGTAGCGGGTCGCCGGGCTGGTCAGCATCTGGCGGTCGGGTTCGAGCGCGAGCGCCCCGGGAGTGACCCGTACGCCCATCCGCCGCACCGTGCCCCCCGGCACCGAGGAGGACCCCTGGCCGGTGGAGTCCCACATGTACGGCGCGGGCGCCTCGAACACCGCGTCGCCGGCGGAGTCGGCGGCGGCCAGGCTGCCGTCCGCGCGCATCGTCATCTTGACGCCCTTGACGGCGGTGGCCAGGCGCAGCGAGCTGAGGGCCGGGTTGGCCGCGGCGGCCGCCGACTTGACGACGAGCAGCTCGGAGAAGCCCTCGGCGCTGGCCCGGACCGTCAGGTCGACGCCCGGCAACACCTCGGCGTAGGTGGCGGTGTCGCCGGCGAGTGTCGGCGCAGGCAAGGTCCCGGGCCAGGTCAGCGACAGCTCGGCGTCGTTGCGGCGCATCCGGGCCAGCGGCGCCGTTCCGCCGCCGGAGAAGGACATGTCGAGCACGGCCGCGGCCGGAGCGACGCCTCCGTCGGAGGTGCGCCGCAGCGTGGTGTCCACCGGCACCCAGCCCGCCCCGCGGCGCACCCGCACCGCCTGGATGCTCTGGGTCAGCGTGAACGTGCCGTCCGGGTTGGCGACCACCTGCTGGTGCTCGTCGCGCAGCGCGGTCGCCTCGACCGGCTTACCTGTGGCGACCGCCCTGGCCCGGGCCGCCTGTTCGCTCAGGGTCGCGGCCGGCGCCGCCCCCGCGATTTCGGGCGCCGCCAGGGGCGCGATCAGAGTGGCGGACAGCGCCGTCACCACGGCTAGGATCGAAGGGACAGCAGGCATCGTGCCTCCCCAAGCGGGTTTCCGGCACACGAGCCCTCGTGTGCACAGATCTGCTGGACTGGACGTCGGGGTGATGCGGGCGATCGGCGCCCGTGTGGCGCCAATCATCAGCGCGCCGTCCGCGAATCCATCTAATGTCAGCGATTTCTTGAGGGAATTTTGTGCACCGGCGGCCGTCGCCGTGGCCGGCCTGCGCCGCGTCGCCGCCGCCCGAAAGGTCGGCCCCCACGAGGTCTGAGCGCACTGTTAGACGGTGCCGCCGCCCTGGTGCTGTAGTCACCGCACCGCACGTCACCACAGGTCACAGAACGGCTGCCGGCACCTGCGCCACGAACTCGATTGAACCGCGTCGCGACGCTCAAGACCGTCGCGCTCGGCTCGATGACCGGGACCTCCGCAGGGACCCGGGTCTACGGCGTTCCTGGGACGTCGGGAGGTTCACCTGCGCTCGATCGCTTCGGATCGGCAGGGGACGCAGCGGTCAGCGGGCTGCCCAATATGCCCAGGACGCTGGCACCGGCCGGCGGTTGGCGTGGCCGCGCGCCGCCGGTCGGTCCCGGCTGCCACCGGAGCCCGCCGGCCCGTCGGCAGAAACCGCAGCCACCCGGGTGCGCTCACGGGAGCGTCGGCCTTCAATTGGTCTTCAATACTTCGGGTGACATCCTGGCTGTCACCCCCGGCGGGCGATTTTGTCACCCCCGCCGGCTGTTTTGTCACCCCCGCTGGGGTTGTGGTCGGTCGGTTCGGGTGCACCAGTCGGTAGACGCGGGTGGCGATGCCGGCGGCCTTGGACACGACGAGGCGGCCCAGTTGCACGAGCTTGGCCAGGCATCGTTGCACTGTGCGTTCGGAGCAGCCGACGTACTCGGCGAGGGTGGCCACGGATGGCCATGCGTTGCCCTGATGGTTGGTGTGGGCGGCGATGGCGATGGCCACCGCTCGTTCGTTCTTCCCGAGGTCTTTCGTGGTGAGCAGGGCAGCCTTGACGGCTTGACTCATGGCTTGCGGATCTCCGTCCGTCAGAATCCGGTGGCGCTCGTCGTGGCACCCCCGGCCGATCTCTGGGTGGAAGCCGCCGGCACGCGCGGTGCGGCGGCGCGATAGCTAGCCGGATCCGTTGCTGCTGCGCTCTTCAGCGCCGGGTATCTATGGCGCAGCTTGTGCCGCCAAGGGCAGGACCAGTCATCGCTTGCGTCTCTCCGTCTGCGGGCCCTGTCGGGCGGCTTGGGGTGATGGTTGGGAACCCGTCGCCGATGGATCAGCCATCGGCGGACCTGATCCACGCTCAATCCGTCGCTGGGGTCAAGCCACGTCGAGTCGGTACCGCCGGGGGGGGCGGGCGGCGCCCCCCGGGCGGGGGCGGGCCCGTAAGGGACCGCGGGGGGTCGCCCGGCGGGTACGGGGCGCCCCCCAGGTTGGGTAGTG